>NZ_CAUVXG010000120.1:933-2518 GCF_963555885.1 Protofrankia sp. Cr2 | reverse complement strand
TCGGTGGAATCGTATCGGGCGGTCTCGGGGTCGTAGTAGCGGTGGACGTTGTAGTTCGCACCGGTTTCGGGGTCGTGGTACTGGCCCGGGAAACGCAGCGGGCAGTCGACGCCACCGGCGGAAGACGATGGCGGGCCGGCGCCCCACAGGGTGCTCCGGGCCCGCCAGGCGAGATCCCCGTCGGGGTCGAGGAGTTCGGTGGACGTGCCGACGAGATCGGTGACGATGGCATAAAACCGGGCGTCGAACCACGCCTTCTCGGCGGTGTCGTCGCAGGACAGGACGCTCGCGAACTGTTCTTCCTGCTGACCAACCTCCTCGACCACCCATCCGGCACCGGCGCTGGCCGCGGCCTACCACTGGCGGTGGGTCGGCTCGAAGACCTCGCTGAAGGAAGCCAAATCGACGCTGCACGGCGCCAGCCCCTCCACCGGGCCGATGCTCCGCTCGGTATCTCCCACCCTGGTCGCCCAGCTCGGCCTGCAAAGCGTCCGAGGATACCGTCTCCCCACGTTCGCGGTCAGGGCGAGCCTCGCCAAAGCCCTCAAGCGCCTCGTCCCGGCCCTTCTACCAGAGCTGATGCACTGATTGGTTGAGACCGCCGTCAGATTTTACTCTCGTGAAACCGCGATTCTTGAAAGAATTAGGCCCAAAGAGCTGTCCCGACATTAGAATCCTGCCTACTTGAGGACAATGCAAACCAGCCATGTACAGTCTTCTTCCGAGGTCACACCCAACACCACATGGCCATCGCGGGCCATTGCAACGAACTCTGGTTCGCCAGGATATGCGGTGAGTGTTTCCGCAAGACGAGAATCTGGCGAGGCACGGACAATCGCCCACGGCAATGAATCACCTTCTCCGGTGACACTAATCAAGAATGAGCCGTCGTTAGAGACGACACCGCGAGATTTGGCCAACTTCCACCATTGCCTATCAACCTCTTCGAGGTTATCGTCCCTACCGTCCTCTACTACAGCTTCCGGTACAACAGCGCCACTTATTACGTACTTCCAGGCCTGGAAAGGTTTAACTCCACCACCCGAGAGAGCGGAACCGAGCGGAATCAGTCCCGCCGTCCGAAGTATCCGCTCACGGGAAGCCTCGCTAGTGGTTGACATTACATTCCCTTCGGGTATAAGAGATGGTGCTTGCCTCCAATTTGTTGATACCTCTCAAAATCCCTGCTACCACCCCATCCAAAATCTACGCCGGCCCGACTTGGATCACCACCTTTAGGTTGTCCCGCATGGAAGTGTGGTCCCCTGCTAGGATCATTCGTGTGCTCGGCAAGAACCCGTGAGCCATTCTCCGTCTCAAACTGCATGTAATGACCCTGTGCACCCACATCCTCTGAGTATCGGTAATCGGATGTTCCTCGACGTAAAGGATCGCCGCCAACTTTCCACTGCAAGTCGGGCGCAGCGCCTCGAGGGATTCCCGCACGATCGTAGGCAGCATCCAATGCTTCCTGACGTGTCCTGAAAGGTATGTCGTACGGGGCGAGGCCGAGGGGGTCGGTGGAGTCGTATCGGGCGGTCTCGGGATCGTAGTAGCGATGATAGTTGTAGTTTGCGCCGGTTTC
>NZ_CAUVXG010000120.1:0-527 GCF_963555885.1 Protofrankia sp. Cr2 | reverse complement strand
ATAGCAATACCGCCAGCGCTGGCCGTCGGGGGTGGTCACCCCGGTGAGGCGATCATCAGCGTCCCAGCTGTAACGCCAGGTACGCGGCTTGCCCGACAGCCGCTTGTGCTGGCGCAGCGTCACCCGGCCCTGGCCGTCGTGCTCGTAACGGACCCGACCGGCGCGGCGGATCAGCGTGCCCGCGTACTCCCGGCCACCCTGCGCCGCCTCGTGCACCCCGTCGCGCCCGTCGCGCCCGTCACGCTGTGCGGGCACCGGCCAGGACGCGTCGGTGATGTTACCCGCCGTGTCGTAGGCGTACCGCTCGGACCAGCCGGCCCCGTGCACCGCGGTGACCCGCCGCGCCGGATCGAGATCGAACCGGCGCAGCCCGGCGAGCATGTCATCGATCTCGGTGACGTAGCCATCCGGACTGTAGGAGTAATCCCGACGCTGCAACACCCGCGCACGCCCAGTGGTCACGGTCTGCGACAGCAGCTGATGGTTGACATCCCACACCTGCCCCACCACCACCCCGCTGTCGAGGC
>NZ_CAUVXG010000119.1:0-2771 GCF_963555885.1 Protofrankia sp. Cr2 | reverse complement strand
GGTGGAGCGGCACTGGTCTGGGAAACGCTGCTGGGCACCGTGGTCGCCGGGTTGGCAACCGGTCCCGGCGGTGGTGTACTGCTGGACCCGCCGAGGACACCGAGCTGGAAGAGAACGGCGAGCAGGCCGCCGATCGCGGTGAGCAAGGCGGCGATACCGGTAAGCGCGCCGAGCGCGGTTTGCCAGAAGCCTCTGGCCCGGGGCGGCTGGTCACTCATCGTCGTCCTTCAGGTGAGCACGGAGTTGGCTGACGCATGGTACAAGACTTCCACCGCTTCTCTGATCCGAGCACAAGCGACCGACAATAGGTGTCACTTGAGACGGCGGGTGGTGGGCCGACGCTCCCAGCGCCAGGTGATCCGAGCCCTCTGGATCAGACAACGGACAGTGACGAAAGCGGCGGCCAGATAGAGGTAGAAATAGACGATCGCGCCGTTCTTCTCGGTGCAGCGGCGAAGCTTGCGGTAGCCGTTCATCCGCGCGTGGGTGCGGTCGCCGGTGTTGGGTGGATGGACTGGCCGGCCGTAGCCGGGCTTGTCGGAGTGGTCGATGCCGTGGGCGGCCCACGCCTGGATGTCGGGGTGGTCGTTGACGGCGAAGCTGACCGGATCGAAGCCCCGGCCGTCGGCGAGAAGGTAGAGCGAGCGCACGGGGGTCAGTCGTCTTCCCGGGCGGGCAGGCCGCCGAGGATGTTCTTCTGCCACAGCTCGCCCAGCGAGTAGTCATCCAGCCAGGCCGCGAGACCGGCCGGGTCGGGGCGGCGGAAGGTGGAGGCGCCGTCCGCTCGGTCGACGATGATGATGTCGCCGAGGTCGCCGAGGTCGCCGAGGTCGCCGAGGTCGACGTGGTCGCCGAGGTCGACGAGGGGGACGGACTGGGTGGCCACGACGATCTGGCTGGTCTGGCTGGCGGAGCGCATCATGCCGGCGAGCTGGACCAAGGCGAACGGGTGCAGGCCGAGTTCCGGCTCGTCCAGGATGACCAGCGGCTGTGGGTCGGGACGCAGCAGCAGCGCGGCCAGGCAGATGAAGCGCAGGGTGCCGTCGGACAGCGGCTCGGGGCCGAAGACCCCGTCCATACCGGCCTGCCGCCAGCGTAGCCGGACACTCGCCTCCAGACGACCTGTGTGCTTCGCACCAGGTCGTCTCGTTTATGCCTGCCCGGGGGCCGAGCCCCCGGACCTCCACGGTGCGTTGGTGCTGCGCGGATCTCGGCCTTGTCGGCGGGGTCGGCTTCGGCGAGGATGATCAGCATGTCGCCGAGGGCCTCGACCATGGCGGCGATTTCGTCCCGGGTCATCCGCCTGTCGGTGTGGTCGGTGGTCTCGCGGAGCTGGCGTTCGGCGGTAGCGCGTTCGGCTTGGGTTTGTGCGATCCAGCCGGTGACGAGGGCAGGGTCGGCGCCGGCTTCCAGTGCGGCCCGGTAGCGGGCGATCTTGGTCGTGCAGTCTTTGATCGTGCGGTGGGCGCGGTCGGCGGCTTGGTCGTTTCCGGTTGGCCCGGCTTGGGTCGCGGCCATGGCGTCGAGGGTGTCGGTGAGCCGCGGCGGTTTCAACGTGGTGGCGAGCCAGCTGTCCAGGGCGGGTACGACGGCGTCTTCGCGGACGTAGACGTTGCTGGGCCGAGCTGGAGATACCGGCATACGGGCTGACGTCGCAGGCAGGGTTTCGGCGTAGTCGGGGGGCGTCCGATTTGTGCTCAAGCGAGGTCGACTTCGACAAGATCAAGACTGTTCGCGCGAACGCCATGCCATGGGAGGGGCGGCGGCGTCCCGCCACGGTGCGAAACCGCCGCCCATCTTCCATCCCAACTCTTGCCTAACCTATCGAAGATCGATAGATTTTTATCGTAACTCGATGGAAAGTTGGGCCATGGGAAAGCTGACCGTGCGTGCGCTGCGCGCCGTGCTCGTGGTGGTGCTCGCCGGCACCGTGTGCGTACAGGCATTGATGGTGTGGGCGTTGGTCAGCGGGAGCGACCCAGAGGACGGGTCGCTCCCGCTGACCCCGCTGCGCGTGATCACGATCCTGGGCATCGTGGCGGTCCAGGTCGCTCTGGTCTGCGTATGGCGGCTGGTGACGATGGTGCGACGCGGAACCGTGTTCTCCCACGCCGCCTTCCGGTACGTGGACGTCGTGATCGGCGCGATCGTGGCGGTTGCCCTCGTGTGGTTCGCGGTCACGGTCCTCAATGCGCCGGGCCAGCGGGCCGACCCGGGCGTCACCGTCATCATGGGCGGGGTTGGCCTGGCCATCCTGGGGGTCGCGCTCATCGTGCTCGTGCTGCGGATGTTGCTCGCCCAGGCCGTCGCGCGCGACGTCGAAGCGTCGCAGATGCAGGCCGAGTTGGACGAGGTGATCTGATGCCGATCGCCGTCGACATCGACGTGATGCTGGCCAGGCGGAAGATGTCCGTGGGCGAGCTCGCGGACCGCGTAGGAATCACGCCCGCCAACCTGGCGGTACTCAAGAACGGCCGCGCCAAGGCGGTGCGCTTCGCGACGCTCGCCGCGCTCTGCGAGGTGCTCAAGTGCCAGCCGGGTGACCTGCTGCGCTGGGAAGCCGAGGACGCCGCGGGCGGATGACGTGCCCAGGACGGGCGTGAAAACGCCTGGCAGCACCGGGCCCGTGACACGGCACGTGGACCGCATGAACGTGGATCGCCAATCACCCACAGCACTGTCCCAACCCCGTTGGGTAGATTACGCTTGACCTGCACCGCACTGTCCTGGTCGACGATCGCGACCTGCGAACGTGACCTCCCCACCGCAAA
>NZ_CAUVXG010000118.1:0-2925 GCF_963555885.1 Protofrankia sp. Cr2 | reverse complement strand
GGTGGGCGCCGCCCCGTAGTAGGCGTCCAGCTCGACCATGAGACCCGCCAGGTCTTCGGCGTCCTCATTGGCCGCGCGATGTACCGAGATCGTCACCCGCCAGAGTCTAGGCCCCGTCTCCGACACTTCCGGCGGGCAGTTCCAACAGATCGCGCAAGGCCCGGACGTCCGGGAGGGTGCGGCCGCGTGGACCGAGGCTGCGGGTCAGCTGCCGCGCCCGGCCGAGGATGAGGCCGTCG
The DNA here is from genome assembly GCF_963555885.1 of Protofrankia sp. Cr2. Lineage (NCBI taxonomy): Bacteria > Bacillati > Actinomycetota > Actinomycetes > Frankiales > Frankiaceae > Protofrankia > Protofrankia sp. Cr2. Next base: position 2,686 of record NZ_CAUVXG010000118.1, on the reverse strand, counting down.
CGATGGTCATTGGGAAGCGCGAGGATGGCGGCCACGGCGTGGGCGGCTCCGGCTGGGATGTCTCCGGCGTGAAGGAGACAGTCGGCCTGGTCGAGCTGGATCAAGGTGCGGTCGAGGTAGTCGCTTGCGGGGTACAGCGCCAGAGCGCGGCCTTGGGCCTCGGCGGCGCGCGTGGTGTCGCCCAGGTGGGTGTAGGCGTTACCCGCGTGGAAGCGCAGTTGCGCCTCGTTGTAACCAAAAGCCGAGGCGGTGATGTCGTCAGGGCCGAGGGCGGCAAGGCCGGTTTCGGCGCGTACCAGGGCGGCTCCGGCTTCTGCTTCCTGTCCGAGGACGGCGTAGGCCCGTGCTTCGGCGGCAGCGGCTAGGACAGCGCCAACACAAGGGGTGCGCCCGGCAAGGGCCTGTGCTTCGGCCGCGATGGCAGCCGCCCGTCCGGGGTCGCCGGTGTAAAAGGCGGTGTAGGCGTCCTGGGCGCGTACCCAGGACGAGATGGCGGGATCGGCGGTTTCGGCGGCCGCGAGACGGGCGGTACGCCCCCAGTCGCGGGCTGCGCTGCGGTGGCCCAATTTGATGAGGGTCAGCGAGATGAGTCCGGCGAGCTGGGCCGTCACGCGGGTGAGGCGGCGGGTCGCGGTGGCGGGCTGCCGCCGGGACAGCACCTGCATGACATCCGCGAAGTCCGAGGCCAGATCGACGAGGTGCAGGATCGGTGGGAGGTACCGGGTAGCGCGGCCATGGACATACACGGTGTGCTCCCAATCATCGAGAGCCGCGCCTGAAAGCGCGCCGCTGGTGAGGTTGTCGATGGCGCTTTGGCGCAGATGGTCCAAGCTGTCGAGCGGATCAGACCGCGGGGCCGGTTCGGCCGGGACAACCTTCGTGAGGCCGGACGGGGGCGGGCCAGAGCTGCCGGGGAGCTTGAACCACAACAATTCTTCCGGGATACACAAGGCCCGTGCCCAACGGATGAGCTTGGAGAGGTCATGGATGTGCGGGCCGGTCTCGATGCGGCTCGTCTGGGCTTGGGAGAGGTTCATCCACCCGGCGACGATCCCTTGCGACAGGGGCGGCTGATGGAAGGGGTGGAGCCGGTAGGCGGCGATGACCTGGCCCATATGGCGGGCGGCCAGCGCGTCGGCCAGCTGCGGCGAGGCGGTCCAGAACTCCGGCGGGACGGTCGGCGCACCGAGGACGCGGTCGTAGGCCCGGCGCAGGCAAGGGGTACACATGTCGCTGTCGTTGTCCCGCGCGATGCGGGCGCCGCACCGGCAGTAGCGGCGGACTGCCTCGCGTTCGTCCATATCAATGCCCCGATTCTCCAACGCCTGGCGGCCGTACCGGACATGCCCGGGAGTTTATGCGTGAGGGTATGCGGGTGCGATACCGGACCGGGTGGTATGCGCCGGACGTATAGGCGTTATGCGGGGCTGGGCTTTCGGCGGGCACGGGCGGCCCGTGACGGTTGCGGACGGTAGAGACCGGCCCGGGGCGCGTGTCCGGGCCAGGCCATATGACTGCATATCCGAAAAGGAGGCGACACCATGCGCCCCACGTTTGGCTACATCTCGGTGGAAGATGACAACGAGGCGGAGATCGAGCGGCTGCACGAGGACCTTACGGCGTTTGCCGTTGCTGAAGGATTGCGGCTTGAGGAGATTTTCGTCGACCGCAATATCCGCCCGACGCGGCTGGTGCGGCCGGGGCTGGACATGGTGCTCTCTCATGTCCGGCAGACGGGAGCCGTGGTGTTGGTACCGAGCGAGATGCACATGTCGACGTGGAGCGTGGTACGGGAGGCGATTGTGGCCGAGGTTAAGAGCCTGGGCGGGGCGGTGATGGTGGCGGGTTCTGCCGGTTCGTCCCTCCACGCTGGGGGTTGACGCAGTAGGTGATCTAGGAGAGCCGTGACACTATTTACCTATGTAGCGACGCTATCCGAAAAGGTGAACCGCGCCGATTAATGCACTACCGTCGATGTTCCAAGCGCTCATAGTCGATAAAGTATGAAACCACAGTCAGGATGAGGGCAAGGGTAAGCCACGAGACACTGGCAGCTAGGTCAAAGTGCCAATAACGATAGGCGCAGAACCAAAGGGCTACGAGAAGGAATCCGGTAGCTAGACGCCTAAGCCATGCTTTCGGTTGCGTCGATACAAGATCTGCGCGTCGCTGGGCTAGGCTGCGCGTTCGAAAAATCGAAATAGCAGGTGAACCGGCGTTTACCATCACCGCCGTTAGAACACCGAGACCTACAACCAAGATGGCGTGCATTACGTTTGGTATACCGAACCCAGAAGCGACGACTGCACTCCAGCTAACCGCCCAGGTCGTAACGAATAGGGCGCGCCATATGAGCTGCCAGGTGGTGAGACGGCTAGAAGAAGAATTTGATGCAGAAGTGGAAACGCCAGGCATTTGCATTCTATTCTATCCTATTATTCCAACTTTGTGCTACAGCTGGAAGGTCGGGCTAAGAGCGACCGGCAATAGGCGTCACTTGAGACGTCGGGTGGTGGGTCGGCTGTCCCAGCGGTAGAGCGTCCGGGCATGCCGAATCAGTGCACGGACGGTGACGAAGGCTGCGGTCAAGTAGAGATAAAAATCGACGATCGCGCCGTTCTTGTCGGTGCAACGGCGGAGCTTGCCGTAGCCGTTCATCCACGCATGGGTCCGTTCCCCGACCCAG
>NZ_CAUVXG010000117.1:3097-3587 GCF_963555885.1 Protofrankia sp. Cr2 | reverse complement strand
CGCCACCCTCAACAGCCACACCAACGTGGTCAACGCCGTCGCCTTCAGCCCCGACAGCAAGACACTCGCAAGCGGATCATCCGACAAGACCTTCGAGCTTTGGGATATCGGCAAACTGGATAGTCCGCACAAAATGACGGCGATCACTGGGCACTACAACCCGATGTACGCCATAGCGATCAGCCCGGATGGCCATATTCTGGCTACCGGTGGACGGGACAAGACCATCCGCCTCTGGAACACCACCTACCCCACCAAACCCACGCCACTGGCCACCCTTGACGGCCACACCGACACGGTCAGCACCGTCGCATTCAGCGCCGACGGACACACCCTCGCCAGCGGATCGGGGGACAAAACCATCCGACTCTGGAACACCACCGACCCCACCAAACCCACACCGCTCGCCACCCTCACCGACCACACCGACGCCGTCTACACCGTCGCATTCAGCGCCGACGGACACACCCTCGCCAGCGGATCGGGGGAC
>NZ_CAUVXG010000117.1:0-2640 GCF_963555885.1 Protofrankia sp. Cr2 | reverse complement strand
AACCATCCGACTCTGGAACACCACCGACCCCACCAAACCCACACCACTGGCCAACCTCGTCGGTCATACCGGCATCGTCTGGCAAGCAGTTTTCAGCCCGGACGGACATACCCTCGTCAGCGCCAGCGACGACGGGACCGTGCGGCTGTGGGAGACCGATCCCCAGCGGGTCGTGAAACGTTTCTGCGCGGATCCGAATCTGCGGATCACACCGGAGGAATGGAAACGCTACATTCCGAAGATTCCCTACCCGAACCCCTGCGCCTGAACCAGGCCGCCGGCCGCGTCAGTCTGCGTAGGTGCCGGATCCTCGGGAATCGGGTGCGTGGGAATCGGGTCCGGGGGGCCAGTGGGCGCGCCAGGAGTCCGCGCCCGCGTCTCGCGGGTCACGACCGGCGGCGCGGATGGCCTCCTCGGTACCGGCGAGCGTGTCCCGGAACCGGCGGGCGGACGCCCGCAGGGCCGCCTCCGGATCGACCCCGGCCTGGCGCGCCAACGCGACCGCGGCGAACAGCAGGTCGCCGATGGTTTGGTCGGCAGCCGTGGCGGGCGCGTCCGGCGGAGCGACCAGCCCGGCGATGATCTCGGCCGGAGACGACGCCCGGCCCACGCCGAGCACGAGCTCCTCGGGCACGCCGACCTTCGCCGCTCGTTTTTGCAGCTTCGCCGCCAACGCCAACGACGGCTGAGACAGGGGCACGCCCTCGGTGACCGACCGGCGGCCCTTCTCGACATCCTTGATCTTGTCCCAGTTCGTCTCGACCGCGGCCGGGCCATCCACCGTCACCGATCCGAAGACATGGGGATGGCGGCGGACAAGCTTCTCGGTGAGGCCGGCCGCCACGTCGTCGACGTCCCATGCCGCCGCGCTACCGGCGCCCTCGGCCGCGATCCGGGCGTGGAACAGCACCTGCATGAGCACATCGCCGAGCTCCTCGCGCAGCTCGGCGTGGTTGCCGTCCTCGATCGCCTGAAACGCCTCGTATGCCTCCTCCAGCAAGTAGGAGGCCAGGGACGTGTGGGTCTGCTGCGCGTCCCACGGGCAACCACCGGGCGAACGCAACCTGTCCATCACGGCGACCGCGTCCAGGAGCTTCGCCCCAGGCAGGTCACGCGAACCCTCGCGCGTCGAAACGGTGAGGTCCGGACCCGCCGATGTCGCGAGTACGGCCAGCAGTTCCGCCTCGCCGGCCACGTCCGGTGCGCCGAGCGGTCCCAGATCGCCGGTTGGGGCGGCGAGCCACACCACGGGCCGGGACGGGTCGGCACATGCGCGGCTACGCAATCCCGCAGCAGCGGCGGACGCATCCGGACTCGTCAGGATCTCGACCGGTATGCCGGCCGCGGCGAGCGCGTCACGCTGCGGATGCGCCGCCAGCCCGCAACAGACTGCGGATGCCGCCCGCAGCAGATCCCACGCGGCCAGGTCCAGCAGCCCAGGCACGACCCGTGGGCTGGTCACCAGGACGACGATGCTCGCCGTCATGGCCGCAGCGTCGGTATGTGGCTCACTGGCTCATCGCGGCTGTCTGGCCGAGCGGCTCCGGCGCCGGCGTGGTCGCGACCGAGCCGTCCGCGGCAACCACTGCCCGTTGGGATGCAGACCAGACACCGAATCTAGGGTTGATCAAAATGGCTTCCCGCTGCGAAATCTGGTTGAGCTGCGCGTCCACGGCCGCTGTCCGCTCCGGGGAGAGCTTTCGGATCAGGAACGGCTTGGCCTGGCCAAAACTCAGTGGGAGGGAGCCGAACCGGGCGACGGCCTGGTCGTAGAAGCTTCGGGCGACCGCATCGGAGGCGACGGAGTTCGGCGCGAGCCGGTCGGCGAGCGCGAGCTCAAGAGCATCGGTCTGGACGAACACCCGTAGATCGTCGCGAGCGAAACCGCCCTGTGCACCTGCCTTTTCAAAAGCGGAGACACTGCCATATTGGAGCACGCCGAGAGTCTGATAATAGGAATCGACGTCCTGGCCGGTGACCGTCACTCCAAGCTGATGGGCCTCTTGCCGGGCGAGATTGCCCTCGACGAGTAGGGTCAGCGCCCCGCGCTGAAGAGCACTGCGCTCGATCGGTGCCGCAGCCTGTCCGGTCTGGGCATCCTGGGCGGGTCCGGCAGCCTGGGCGGCGGCCACGCCGCGGTCGACAATTCCCCGCAGGGTCGACGTCTCGATCGTCTCGTCGCCGACCTGCGCGGCGGACCCCGCGTGAGTGGTACAGGCGGACGAGGTTAAGACGACCAGCGCGACGCTGGCGAGAACACGGCGAACGGCGGACCGGGTCTTCACGGCTGTGACCGTATCGGCTCGCCGTCCACCGTGTACACGGGGACCCCATCAGTTCCCCGCCATCTCCTGCTCTCAGGGCACGCCGCCGAAGAGATCCTCGCCGGTGCCGCCCCACGTGTCGTGGATCGTGCGGCGGTAGGGGTTGCGTCGGGGGGTGCGGGTCGGGTCGATCCATCCCGGGGGGATCCATGTGGGGATGCCGTCGGCGCCGATCTGTACCTGCCAGTCGCTGTGGTGGAGTGTTCGGTGATGCTGGCTGCAGGTCAGTACGAGGTTGTTCAGGGCGGTGCGGCCACCCTGTGACCATTCGATGATGTGGTGGGCTTCGCACCAGCCCGGTGGCCGGTCACAGCCC
>NZ_CAUVXG010000116.1:0-3264 GCF_963555885.1 Protofrankia sp. Cr2 | reverse complement strand
CTTTCCGCACGCTGCGCTGCAGCGCGCTACGGCCCTGGTGAATCTGGCCCCGTAGCTACCGCTATCCAGCCGAAAAACGTACACGATGATCCAATAGTGTGGATCATCGTGTACACGGACGGTCGCACTCCGCCTTAATCACATGCGGCCGGACCGCCTCCGCGAACCGGCGGGCACCGGCACTGGCCAGATATGCCAGCACGTCGATGGGAGTGAGGCGTGGCCCGTGTCGACCGGTGTCAGCGGCCTGCTCGGCAACTACCCGCGTGATCAGTCGCGGTTCCCGATCCCACAGGTCAAGCAGGAAGTCATCGGGATGCTCCGGCTCCACGCCATGCGGTTCGCATGAATCGGCTGGGAAGTCCCGCAGGTTGCAGGTCATGATCCGATCGGCATCACACGCGACGGCTGCCGCGAGCACGTGTCGGTCCTTGACCTGATTGGTCATCTTCGGTATTAGATGCTCATATCCGGCGACCATGGCGGTTTCAAACGCTGTATTCATGAACACGATCCGCCGATCGATCGCTGCCGGAGCCACACCCGGAAGGTTTCGACGTACCTCGTCGAGGATCTCCTCAGACCAGCGCGGCAGGTACACATCCTCCTCCGCCAGCCGCAGCAGCAGATCACACAGCGCGTTGGGGATGAGGACATTGGCGTCCAGGACGATGATGGCCGGCACGATCAGGCCGCATCACCGGTGCCGGTTGGCGCCGGTGACCCGTACATGCCCATCTCCAACGCGTCCGCGGTCATCTCCGACAACACCTCGCGGCGCTTACGGCTGCGCCGTTGCCTATATGCGAGCACCTGTTCGAGCGGGATCCGCCGCGACGAGCCGGGCCGAGAGTAGCCGATCTCCCCCGCATCCAGCAGTTTGATCAACGTCGGGCGGGAGACACCCAGCAGATCCGCGGCCTCACGTGTCGTCAGTTCCTGGTCCACCGCGACCACCGCCACGCCCCTGCCGGACGCGAGCAGCTCGACCACCCGCGTAAGGACCTCACGCACGGAGCGAGGCAGCTCCGCCTCGGCACCACCACGGATCAACGCCAATGACCGATCGTCACCCTCGCCCATGAGGTCGACCAGACGAACCAGGGCGGCCCGTTCGTCCGATGCCGGTATCACCGTTTCCGGGGCCATCGCCGGACTCCCTCTGCTGCCGTCATGGCGACCAACTGCCGTCATCCATCATCTCGCAAAGTGCAAAAAACGCAACCGACCGGCGCCCGCGCGCCGAGCGCCCGGTTTGGGTGGCGTCTCCCGTACCAGGACGTTGTCATCGCTGTGGCGAGGACTACCCTCATATTACGGTGCAACTGGGGCAACCGTTGCGACGTCGGCGCTGCGGAGGCGGGGGGTTCCAGTGGCACCGGTTGGCGACGGCGGCAGGTCGCCGAGCGACGGGATCCCGGACGACGGCCCCGACATCCGCCTGAATCGGGATGACCGGGATGACTTCCGAGATGAGCTCGCGACGGTCTATACGACGGAGGCTGCCGCCTCCACCGTGCTCAACCAGATTGACTTCCCACTTGCGTACCGACCGGTTCTCCAAGGCAGCAACCCTGAACAGTGGTGGAGTCAGATCTTCTCCGATCTCAACGCCGGGACCATTGAGGGTGCGCCCTACCGAAGGTTGCTGCGCACAGCAAGACGTCGTTTCCCCGGCAATGCCGTGTTTCAGCGACTCGCCGCGGCCTATCTCGACAATCAGCATGGCGACGCTGGAAATCCGGACAACGAGGCCTCGGCGGCGGCCACCGAAAATGGTGTTGAGTCGGCGGAAGCCGAGGAGGGGCCGGCGCAGAGCTGCCATATCAGGACCAGCTGATCCGTCGAAGGTGTCGGCGCCGGGATCGGTCGCCTGTCTGGACTCACCTGTCCAGCCTACGCCTTGGGTAGGCAAGGCCTTACAGGACGAGTTCTGTATCGGTGTTCGCCATCTCCTCCTCGGTCATTGGAGCCAGCGGCTGTAGCTGCTTGAGGAGCACGTTTTCCGGGACGCTCGTAAGTCGCGCGAGGACGCGGACGCTGATCCCGCCGCTGTTGTATGCCTCCATTGCCCGCTGCAGCAAACTGGTCGGCAGGCGGCGCGATCCAATACTCTGCAGCTGCCGCTGGTACTCTTCGGCACGTCCTGTCATGAGGACCAGCCTGCGGGCGGACAGCTGTCGAACCCGGTCACGCCCCGCCGCGTCGACCAGTTCAACGTTATGCAGACGGAATGCGAGCGCATCCAAGCTGACCCTGAACCGAGTAAGCATCGCGCCGATCGACCGCTCGGTCGGACCTCCCGGATCCAACGACCGGCGCACGCTTGTCTCAGGCATGAGGAAAGCGGCGGCGAAACTGTTGGCTCTCGTCTCCTCGCGACTGTGTCGGCCGTAGAGGTCCTCGTCAATGGTGATGCCATTCGTATCGCCGTGGGTGTCACCTGCGGCGATATGTCCGATCTCGTGGGCAAGCGTGTAACGCTGTCGAGTGGCCGGAATAGCGCTACTCACGAGGGCCAAGCGGTAGTTACCTCGGGCTACACTCAAGCCATCCAACCCAGTCGGAAGGGGTTCGACCGCAACATCTATGCTCAAACTCTGTTCACAGAAGTCGGCCAGATCTTCGATGTCGGCATCGCCTGCCCCGGTGAACCCCCGCACCTCACGGGCAAGGTCGTCGGCTTGGCGCACTGGATTATCCTGGCGAATTTTCAATGGAAAGCGACTCGGCGATGAGGGCAGACCGAGGTCACACAGCAGGACATCAATTTCGAGGAGATCGTCCACGCGGCGCAGGGCCTGCTCGACCGCAGGGCTCGTATCGGGTTGCGCGCGTGCCGAGATCCGAGTGGCTCCCCGCTCGTCGCTCCCGAGCAGTTCGGCCACCGACACCCCGGTCGCCTCGGCGATGAGCGCGAGCTCCAAGGTGCTCAGACGCCGCTTGCCGCTGAGCACCTTGGACAGTGCGGTCGGATCCATACCGGCGGCCTTCGCAAGCGCCTGCTGAGTCATGCCTGACTCCCGCAGCGTCTGGCGTATGCGGTCAGCGAGGATCTCAGGTTTCACCTAGCCATGATACGTCGAGACTTGCGAAAATCGCAAAGTCAATGGTAGTAGTCGTTGCGACGTCGGCGCTGTGGCGGCGGGGGGTTCCAGCGGCATCGGTTGGCGACCCCGACGCCGACCGACCGCCGAACGACGGCCCCGGCCGCTCGGACGACGACCTTGGGCGCCCGAACGACGCCCCCGACCGGGACCGGCC
>NZ_CAUVXG010000115.1:0-3380 GCF_963555885.1 Protofrankia sp. Cr2 | reverse complement strand
GCCACCGGCCATCAAGGTCGGTGCAGTTGATCGGATCGCCGGCGCAGTAGTCGTAGGGGTTGGCGTTCCCGCCGGGGAGCGGGTCCACCTGCAGGAACCGGCCGGTCAGCGGGTTGTAGAGGCGGACACCCATCAGGACCAGGCCGCCGAGGGTGTCGGCGGAGCGTTCCTTGCCACCGAGCCAGCCGTACCGGGGATACGCGGCGGAGGCGAAGATCGGCAGGCCGAACTCGTTGCTATCCGCGAAACTGGCGATCGAGCTCACGGTGGTCGTGTCATCGGCGGTCGCGACGACGTCCCCGTGCAGGTTCGTCAGCTGGACCGTGACCGTGCCGGTGCTGGCCTGGACGGCGGCCAGATCCCCGCCGATCCCGGTGATGTTCCGGGTCCAGGTGCCGTCGGACACCCCGATCCACGCCGGGCTGTCCCCGCCGTCGGCGTAGTGGTTCGTCGATGTCGTCGAGCCTTGCGTCCACGACCGGATGCGGCGCGCCGGGTCCAGCGCGTAGCTGCGGCTGGTCGATCCCTGGGTTTGGGAGGCGACCATGTCGTTGACGTAGTAACCGACACTCGCCGCTGCCCCACCGGCGACCGTCAACCCGGTGGTGCGGCCGAACAGGTCATAGGTGTAGCCGGTGTTGGTGAGCCGGTCGGCCTGATCGTAGGTCGAGTTCAACGTGAAATCGGGCGTGGTGGTCGACGAGCAGTTCCCACTCGTCGGGTTACCCCCGGCGTCGGGATGGTTCACCAGACTCGTCCGGTTGGACTCGATGTCGTAGCTGTACTGCCGGGTGGAACAGATCACCGGACCGCCGTAGGCCCGGGTGTCGGCCGCCTGGGTCAGCCGGCCGGCCGGATCGTAGGTGTAACCGGTGCTGTTCGCCGGGCCGGCGTCCGCCCGCACCTGGTCGAATACCGACCGCTTCTGGTTGAACGCCAACCAGGTCGTGCCCGACTTGGCGTAGGTCAGCACGGTCGGGTTGCCGTCGTTGTCGAACCGGGTGCTGGCCGTGATCCCGTTCGGATACGTCTCGCTCGTCAGCTTCCCGTCGGCGTCGTAGGAGCCGGAGAACGTCGACGGGGCGCTGCCGGCCCCGACGTTCAGCGCGGTGACCAGCCCGCGATGCTCGGAGGACGAGTCATAGGTGTAGGTCGCCGTGCCCTTCCCGTCGGCGCGGGTCGTGACCTGCCCGTCGATGTCGTAGCCGGTCGTGGCGGTGTTGCCGTCCGCGTCAGTCTGCGAGATGACCCGGCCGAGACTGTCATAACCGATGGTCAGCGTCGTGCTGCCGTCCCCGGTGCTGGTCGGCAGACCCATCGTCGTGCTGTAGGCAAACGTCACCGTCGGCAGGGTGGTGCCACCGTCCGCCGCAGGACTCGCCGCGATCGCCGCGGAGGTCTTCCGCCCCGCCGCGTCATAGCCGGTGGTCGTCGTGCGGGTCGTGGTGTTGACCGTTTCGACCTTGGTCAACGGCTGGGCGAGGTCGTTGTACGTGTACTTCACCGTGGGCAGCGGATTCCCCGACGACGGCTGCGCCGCCGGCCCACTGGTACACGGCAACCCCGTCCACGCCGCGTTCACACAGCCACCGCTACCAGTCGCCGTGTAGTAGGCGATGACCGTGGTAAACGCGTCCGTGCCGGCACTGTTCGCCTTCGGCATCCGCGACTCCACGACCTGCCCGGCCGTGTTGTAGTAGCTGGTCCGCACGATCGTGGGGTTCCCCGACCCCATCTGCACGGTGACCGTCGTCGGTTTGCGCTGGATCCACCCGGAGGTATTAGGATCCGCGCCGGCCTTGGCCTCATAGCCGTTGACCGTCACCCGACTGTCCCGATCCGTACCCGTACTGATCCCGCCAACCCGGGCACTGGCCGTGACCGTCGTCGCCAGCCGAAACGGGGTCGGCGCCGACGGGGCACCCTGGTCGTAATCGGTATGCACATGCGCCCGCGCCGACACCGTCGACCCGTCGTCGAGGAGCACCTGATGGGTCGGCCCATAGGTGTCGACCACCGCCACCCCGTCCGCGGCGTACACGCTCTGGTCGTCGAGCTGCTGGGCGCGGGCCGCCGACGCGGTCAGCGCGGTCACCGTCGGATCGGTGTCCGCCGTCGGGATGAGCGCCTGCGCCCGGTTCCCCGCACCCAGCGTACGAATCACGTTGCCCTTGACGTCATGCTCGGTCGTGGCGACCTGCCAGGCCCCCGCCCCATAGCTGGCGGTGTTGACGGCCCGGCCGTCACTGTTCACATAGGTCAGGTTTGCGTACGGCCAGTCGCTGCTGGTCGGCGGGCTCGCCGGCACATGACCGGCGGGGAACACCGCCGCCCCGTACAGCGGCAGGTCCTGCTGTGCCCAGCCTGCGACCGCGGTCGGGGACAGGTCGATTGGCGCCCCGGTGCCCGACACCGGCACGTCGTAGACGACCGTCTGGGTGGCGGTCGGCCCGGACGGGTCCGGCCGGGCGACGCTGGTCAGCCGGCCCGTGCCGTCGTAGCTCATGGTCCAGGCGGCCTGCCCCGGCGGGGTGATCGTCGCGAGCCGGCCTTGGGCGTTGTAGGAGTAGACGGTCTGCAGGTGCGAGCCGTCGGTGTTGTCGATCCGGGGATCCCAGACGGCGCGCAGATGCCCGGTCGAGTCATACAGATACCGGGCCACCGTCACCGGGGTGGTGCCGTTGAGGTTCATCACGAATGCGGAGACCCGCCCGGCGGAATCCCCCCAGGTGCCCGGGTCGGTCCCGGTCGCAGTGGTCGACGCGGCGTAGGTGATGTCCAGCGCCCGGCAGCCCGCCACCAGCGTCGTGCAGCTGATTCCGGCCGGCACGGGGGCCAGAATCCGGGTCACCCGCCCGGAGCTGTCGGTGGTGAACGTCGAGGTGCTGTTCGAGCCGGGTTCGACGACCTGGCTGACCACCCACACCGTGGACGACCCCACCGTCTTCGCCGTGTACACCGTCTTCGTGCCGTCTACGAGAGTGAACGTGAACTGGGTGGCCGAGTCCTTGACCAGCACCGACCCGTCGGTCCCGGCGTCCCCGACCCCGGTGTAGCTGTACGGATAGCCGCCGGACCCGGTCCGGGTGTAGATCGACTGGACGCCGTCGGAGCCGGTTAACGTCGCATACCCGCCCGTGGCGGTGCTGTCCGTGAGTGTGTCACTTGCCGAGCCCGCGGCCGGGCCGGGCAGGCTCGCGGTCCACCCCGGCCCGAACACTCCGGCCGGCAGCGACGATGCGGCCGCCGGCGCCAGACTCGTCGCGGTCCGCCCGGCGGTCAGGCTGCCGGTGTAGGTCGGCATCGACGCGTCCGTCGCCGACACCGACAAATCCCCGGTCAGCGGCGCCAGCGTGCCCGGCCCCACCGGCTGGGTGGTT
>NZ_CAUVXG010000114.1:0-3710 GCF_963555885.1 Protofrankia sp. Cr2 | reverse complement strand
AGCCGCTGCCGGACGTCCCGGTCGGGGCCGTCGTTCGGGCGCCTGTACCCGTCGTTCGGCGATCGGTCGGGGTCGGGGTCGCCAACCGGTGCCACTGGAACTCCGCCTGCCCATCCGCGTGCCCATCCGCGTGTGTCGTGGTGGCGACGGCCAGGATCTCCTCGGGTGCCACGCCGAGGTCGTGCAGGCGTCGCCCAGGGTCGGCGTCGCGGAGCCGCTCGCTGCGCCGGACCCGGACGGTCCGCCCGCAATCCCGGCATCTCGACGGTTGCCCCTGCTGCGCCGGTTGCGCTGGTTGCGCTGGTTGCGCCGGTTGCGCCGGTTGCGCCGGTTGCGCTGGTTGCGCCGGTTGCGCTGGTTGCGCTGGTTGCGCTGGTTGCGCTGGTTGCGCTGGTTGCGCTGGTTGCGCTGGTTGCGCTGGTTGCGCCTCACGGTGACCGTCATCACCGTCACCGTCACCGTGATGACAGCCACAGTGGTGGCACTGGCCTGGGACGGAAAACGATGCCCAGGTCAGCGGTTCCGCACCAGGGGGCAGGGCTTCGAGGAGCTCACCGACGGTGGCATGGTGATCGACCGACAGTGGGTGGACAGGCCCGTCCAGCGGCCGGTGGTGTGGACAGTGACCGTCCCTGGTCAACGTGACCGGCGCGGTCTGGCCGGTGCCGCCGTCTATGCGCAGCATCCGGTACTCCGGCGGGTTGCCGAACAGCACGCGCAACGCGACCAGCGTCATCCACCCGGCGACGATCGACGTGGCCACGATCGACGCCGGGTGCGGACCGTCCGCCCGGATCTCGGCGCAGCTCCACGGCAGGTCGGACTCGCCGCGCTCGTGTGGGGTGAGCGAGCAGCCGTAGCAGGGCTCGCCCGGGTCCATCCGCAACCGGATCTCACCGCCCCACGCGAAGGTGCCGCCGTCCACGAGTGGCGCGCCGACCAGCGCTGCCCGTCCGAGCAGGCGTAATCGGGCACGCCGGGCGTCGAGACAGCCCAGGACGACCCCGGCGTCGGCCAACTCGCCGAGGCCGACCCCGGCGGCCAGGTCGGCCTGTCGGGTCTCGACGGCGACATCCGGGGCGAGCCGGTCCAGCGCGGTGGCCGCAGCGATGACCTTCGGTCGTCCGATGTCCTCCGGTTCGAGCAGCACCGCACGGCTGAGGTTGCTCGCCGCGACCGTGTCCGGGTCGCAGAGGATCAGCCGTCCGACACCGGCGAGTGCCAGGTTCTTGGCCACCTCGTTGCCGAGCGCGCCCACTCCGACGATCACCGCGGTGCTGGTGGTGAGCAGGTCCTGGTCCCAGTCGGGGATGAGGCGATGGCGGGCGTAGCGGTCGCCCACCAGGGTCATCGCTCCACCCGGTTGAGCGTGACCGGGCAGTGGGTGAGCGCTCCGTCGGGCCGCCAGTCGTCCCAGCAGGTCAGGCCGGCGACCGGGTCCCGGTGCACGGCCGCCACGCAGAAGCCGCGGTACATGCCGCACGGACAGACCACCACGTGCTCGCCCGCCCGGAAGGTGTGACCGCAGACCAGGCACGTTGGGGCGTCCAGGAACTTCGGGGCGTTCGACTTCGGGGCGTTCGACTTCGGGGCGTTCAGGAGCTTCGGGGCGTCCGGCCCCAGGTCGGGCCGGGCAACCTGGAGCGCGTGCGGGGCGAGTCGGACGATCGGTACGTCCCCGGCGGGCGGCCAGGCGGCGAGCAGGCCGGCGGCGAACGCGGCCAGTTCCTCGGCGTCCTTCCCGGCGTCCTGCGCGGTTCCGTTCACAGTTTCGTTCGCTTTATCCGTCGCAGTTTCGGTCGCGGCCTTGTCCGCACAGCGCAAGGCTGGATCAAGGTGGACGACCAGGCCGGCGTCATCGGCCCCGCGCACGCGGACCCTGTCCCCGCGACGGAAGGTGTGACCGCATGTTCTGCATCTGAGGTGCGTCCACCATGACTCCGAGTGGGTGACGGCGGTCCGGCTCCCGTCGCCGCCGACCGGACTGCCTTCCAGTGCCTCACCGGATGGTTGCGGGTCCAGCCCCTCGCTGATGCCGGCTTCGAGCGCGGCCAACTCGCCGGCACCCGGGGGCTCGGAGCTCAGCCGCACAGCATCTGCTCCGTGGGGCCACCGCCGAGGTCCGCCAGCAGCGCCTCAAGGACGGCCGGGCGGAACGCGTCGCCGATGATCTCCACCCCGGACCCGGTCACGGTGATCCGCAACCGGACCAGCCGACCGTCTGGATGGTCGGCGTACTCGGATCCGTCGATGAGGTCCGGCAGGGACTCGACGAACGTGTTACCGCCGGTCCGGGCTTCCGCCATGCTTCCGTCCGCCCCACGGCCGCCGTCCGTCCCGCTGTCGTCCGTCTGGCTGCTATCCGTCCCGCTGCCATCGGTGGACTGCTTCACCGATCATCCCCCCATCGTCCCGGGATCGGCTGCCCACAGTGCGGGCAGGTGCCGTGCGTGACCACCGATTCCAGTGTCTCCCAGATGCCGCGTTGCACCAGCGACATCTCACATACCGGACAGCGGGTTTCCCGGCCGGCGGCGCCGAGTGCCCGTTCGACGTAGACGAACCGCAGGCCGGCGTCCCACCCGGCCGCCCGCGCCGCAGCCAGAGCCTGCGGGCTGGTCGGGGGCGGCCGGCGCATCCGGAAGTCCGGAGTGAAGCGCAGCAGATGCCAGGGGATGTCCGGGTCGATGCCGGCGAGGTGGCGGGCGATGGCGCGCAGCGCGTCCGGTTCGGCGGACACCCCGGGGATCAGCGGCGTGGACACCTCCACCCACACGCCGGCGGCACGGAACCGCTCGACCGCGTCCAGCACGGGACGCAGCGGCGCGCCGGTCAGCCGCTGATGGGCGGACTCCCGCGCGGCCTTGACGTCGATGTTCACCGCGTCCAGCACCCCCGCGACCAGGTCGATCGCGGGCGCGGTGAGGAAACCGTTGGTCTTCCACACGAGCGGCACGCCTGCCGGGGCTGCGAGGGCCGCAAGGTCCAGGGTCAGCTCCGGGGCGAGGCTCGGCTCGCTGTAGGACATGCCGAGGGACGCGCCGTCCGCGGCGGCCTGCGCGACCAGCTCGGCGGGTTGTGCGGGCCGGGCCGTCCAGGCGACGTCGGCGACCTGGCCATACTGGGACAACCTGTGGTTGACGCAGTAGTTGCAGCGGAACGAGCATCCCGGCCCGGCGATCGTGAGCACCCGGCTCCCCGGCCGGACGTGGTAGAGCGGCTTGCGCTCGATCGCGTCGAGGTGCGCGACGGCGACCGCGTAGGTGGCGGTCTCCAGCACGCCGGCGTGGTTACGCCGCACGGCACAGACGCCGGTCTCGCCCGACCCCAGCTCGCAGCCGTGCGGGCACAGTAGGCAGCGGATCCGTTGGTCGTCTGCGTGGCTTTCGCCGAGTACCGCCGGCCGCCACGCCGGCTCATGCAGGCCGTCAGACATGACGTGCTCCGACCGCGGATGGCCGGTCGCCCGAACCCCGCGCCGGCGGTCGCCCGAGCCCCGCGCCGGCGGGCCGGCGGTCGCCCGAACGATGTGACTTTCGTGCTGCTCCGATAGCAGTGGATTCACATCCTTCGGCCGGCGGGCGAAGGCTCGCTCGAGCCCCGCGCCGGCGGGCCGGCGCGCCGGCGGTTGTCCACTCCAGGAGGCCCGCCGATGCGGGTCTGGTCGTCGGTGGTCGGGGTGAGTAGGGCGTGGATGGTGTCGGTGAGGG
>NZ_CAUVXG010000113.1:2507-4034 GCF_963555885.1 Protofrankia sp. Cr2 | reverse complement strand
ATGTGGGCCGGCGGGCGGAGCCGATTCCTCTTCGGCAGCGGGCGACGGACCTGCGGCGGCGGCTCGACAGAGACCGGAGCCTGGATGAGTGGCTACCCGGCGAGCAGTCCCGCAACGTGGTCATCACGGAGCTACGCGCTATGATCGTCGCCGCCCCGGGGCCCTCGGTGCGGGGGGTCTGTTCGAGTCGGAGCGTGCCGAGCAGCTGCTGGAGCTGGTCGGAGGTCAGCTCTCCCTGGGAGAGCACCCGGAGCGCGGGCCAGAGCATGAGGAAGGTTCCCTTCTTTGGTTTTCTTCGGGGCTGGGGGCCGGCGGGGCTGGTGTGCGCTTGGGGGTGGTCGGGGCATCAGGCCCGCCGCGATCCACTTGAGGATGGCCCTGTTCGTTGTCTTGGTTCGCGCGGTCGCCTTGTTCAGATTCAGATTCAGCGTCCTTGGTCCCCCATGCGTCATCGGTATCGGTATCGGCCTACTGCCCCCGCCGCAGAGGCGCAGACGGCGGCACCGGGGTGGCGTGCGCCAGGGAATCTTGGTTCCATGCCTCGCAGTACGGGCGCGCCACTGAACCAGGCCGGCACAGCCGCAGCCCGTTGAGACCGACATCTGGATATCGTCGGCTCATCTGACGACGCGTAGCCAGAGATTCGTCACGTGCGGCGTGTGGCTCAGGCTGATGCGTTCGAGCTCGACGTTGGTCCCGCCCGGGCGGTCGAACAGCCGGACACCGTCGCCGAGCAGGACGGGTGCGATGAGCACGAGGATCTCGTCGAGTACACCGGCGTCGAGGCACTGCCGGGCCGTGCTGGCGCCGAGGACGTTGACGTAGGTGTCACCGGCGGCGGCCTTGGCCGCGGCGACGCCGCTGTCGAGGTCACCGACAAAGGTGACACCCGGCACCGGGATGTCCGGGGCATGGTGGGTGAGTACGAACTGTGGTCCGGCCCACCCGCCGCCGAACGGCTTGCCTTCCTTGGTCGTGCCCCTGTACGGATCGTCGCCGCGGAAGGTGCGGTTGCCGACGAGAAGGGCGCCGATCTTGCCGATGATTTCATCCACCGTCGGGTTGGGCCCGAAATACCTGGTCAACCAGGACATGTCACCACCGTGGCCTGCGATGAAGCCGTCCAGCGACATGGTGACCGAATACAGCATCTTGCCCATGCTCCACCTCCATTGAGATCAATCCCGCGCCGACCCCCAGCCGCTGTATGGACACCGTAGGCAGCGGGTCGGCCCACGTACCCGTGGCTACGGCCAGCCTTCGGCGGGGGTCGTAACCGTAAGCTAAGAGCGCCCGGCGGAATCAAGCGGTCATTGTGGAGCCGCAGGCACTGCCATTCTGTAGGGCTCGAACGACGCTTTCGTGCAAGCCGGCGGATATCCGCTTGATCAGTTCACCGGTAGGCGGCTTACCCGTTGGTGACTCGCTCCAGGCACCGGTCAAGGGCGGCCCGTTGGACGTCGTTGTCGGCGAGCCGGAGGGCCAGGCGGTAGGCCGCCGCCGCCTGGGCGTGGTCACCCAGGCGGC
>NZ_CAUVXG010000113.1:0-2455 GCF_963555885.1 Protofrankia sp. Cr2 | reverse complement strand
GATGCATGTCGGCCCGCGCCGAGTGGAAGTACAGATACCGGTCGAGGTGCGATGCGAGCGGTTCGAGCAACGCAAGCCCGGCAGCGGGTCCGTCGGCCATCGAGACCGCGATGGACTGGTTGAGCCGCACGACAGGGGAGCGGGTCAGGGCCACCAGGGATTCGTACAACAGGCAGATGCGAGCCCAGTCGGTTTCCCGGGCGGCGTCGGCGCGTGCATGCTCGGCAACGATGGCGGCCTGTAGCCAGTACTGGCCGACACTGCCGTCCCGGGCGGCGCGGCGGAGCAGCGCCATCCCAGCGTCGATCTCTGATCTGTCCCAGAGCCCGCGATCCTGGTCGGGGAGCAGAACTGCGCCGCCAGCCTGGTCGACCCGGGCGTGACGACGGGAGTGGTTGAGCAACATCAGCGCCTGAAGTCCGCAGATCTCGGACTCCGCGGGCATCAACGTGTGCAACAGGTCACCCAGGTGCAGCGCCTCGGTGCACAACTCGTCGCGGACGAGCCGCTCACCGGCGGAGGCGGCATACCCCTCGTTGAACAGGAGGTACACCACGGCGAGAACTGCGGCCAGGCGATCGCCGAGACGTTCCGGTGCCGGGATCTCGTAGGCGATCCCGGCTACTTTGATCTTGCGTTTGGCGCGGACCAGCCGTTGGGCGATCGTTGCCTCGGATGTGACGAATGCTCGCGCCACCTCGACCGTCGACAGGCCGCACACCGTGCGAAGAGTCAGCGCGACCCGCGCGTCGAGAGCCAGCGCGGGGTGGCAACAGGTGAAGATCAGCCGGAGGCGGTCGTCCTCCGGCCCGGCGACGTCGTCGGGCATCGCCTCGACATGTGCCACGAGGGCCTCCTTGTCCGCTCGACGCCCCTCGCGACGGATCACGTCGATCGCCCGCCGCTTGGCGGTCGTCGTGATCCATGCCGCGGGGTTTGCCGGGACGCCGTCGACCGGCCACCGCTGCATGGCGACCAGGAACGTGTCCTGCACCGAGTCCTCAGCCAGGTCGAAGTCGCCGCAGAACCGGATCAGCGTCGCGACGACCCGGCCCGACTCGCGTCGGAACACCTCCTCCAGTGACACCGGGACATGGGCCTCCGGCGGCGCAAGAGCATGATCGCGCCGCCTTTGGCCCTCCAGTGACACCGGCGCATGGGCCTCCGGCGGCGCAGGTCCGTTCACCGGATCAGTGCGTCAGCAGCAGCGGCCGCACCTCGACCGCGCCGTGCCGGGCACCGGGGATCCGCGCCGCCCAGGCCAACGCCTCGTCGAGGTCAGCACATTCGAGCAGGACGTAGCCGCTGAGCTGTTCCTTGGACTCGACGAAAGGACCGTCGGTCATCAGCACCTCGTCGTCGCGGAGCCGGATCGTTGTCGCGGCCGACACCGGGTGCAGCGCCGAGCCGCCTCGCAGCACCCCTGCCTGCCCGGCGGCCTGCACATACTCGCCGTATCGGGCGAGTTCGTCCATGCTGACGTCGGCGTCGGTATCAAATCTGGTCCAGATGAAGGCGATGTACTGCACGAATGTGTCTCCATTTTCGCCGTGACCGGCACCGGGTCGGTCACGGCGAGCCTCATGTGCCGGGCTGGCCCGTCACGCACTCTGTCAACGCAACTGTCCGCTTCGGTGGCGACGTTACCTGGTCTGGACGCCGCCCACTGTCACCACTCGGTCCAGTCGCCCGGTGCGGCCTGCCAGATCGATGTGTCGGGCTTGCCAACGAAGATCGGCCCGAGATGCTCGAAGCCGAGCGACAGGTCGTAGTAGCGTGCCATCTCGTCGGCGTCGAGCCACACATCCACCCCGATGACCTCCGGCACGGCCGGTGCGCCGGGGTCGGGCACCCGAGTCCACACGCTGTGCGACACCATGCCGTGCAGTCGGGACCGGTTGATGGTGGCCGACGCATAGTCGCGAAACGCGCTTGCGGCCTTGTCCAGCGACGTGACCTCGGCCCGCAGCAACCCGACGCCAGTCGGCGTACGCCCGGACGGAACCGCCAGGTGGTAGCTGCCGGCGTTCTCGGCCGGTGCCCACACGGGGTTTTCTCGACTGGCGAACAGCATGTTCCCACCGGCCTGTACCTGAGGGTCGGAGAAGAACTGGCCGAGCCCGGACAGGCTGTTCCAGAAGTCGATGAACAGCAGTTCACCTCGGTGGTCCTCGCCGTAGCCGGCGTAGACGTTGTGGCTGAGGTCGCCAAGAGAACGAGCGGCGGCCACGCTCGGCGCGGCACCGGCCGTCTCGTTGTGGACCTTGCGGGTTTCCTCCACCGCGACCGCCGCCATTCTCCCGCGGACGGTGAGCAGGAACGTCGCCGCACTCGCATCATCGGGGTACGACACGGACTCGTCTGACATGACAGGCTCCTCCTTCGACGATGTGCTCTCGTCCAGACGACGAACGGCGAGGTGCCCGGATCGACAGGCCCGTCTCGCCACCCGCCA
>NZ_CAUVXG010000112.1:0-4373 GCF_963555885.1 Protofrankia sp. Cr2 | reverse complement strand
ACGCAGTGCGGGTCGGGGTGGCGGTCGGATGGTCGAGGCTGTCCGTGGGATGTGGCGTCGGTGGCACCACCGGTTGCGCGTCGGCGAGCACGGTGATCGTGGCGGTCGGGGTGGCCTGGCGGCCGTCGGCGAGGCGGGTCTGCGCCTGCACGGTGTAGACACCGGGCTTCGGCCAGGAATGGCTGACCTGGACGCCGGATGCCGGAGCATCATCGCCGAACGTCCACGCCACGGAGGCGACGATTCCGCCGTTCGTCGCGACCACCCGCATCGCCACCGGCTGATTGACAGCAACATTGGTTGCCGACACCTGGATCTGCACATCCCCCTTGGGCGGCTGACCAGTAGGCGACGCAGCCGGCCGTGGAGTCGGCGGGGGCGTCGGCCGTGGCGTAACGGGCGGCTGGATGGGCGGGGGTGCTGTCTGGTTCCCCGAATCGGCGCTGGGAACCACACCCGCGCCCGGATTCTTGGGATCGTATTTGCGGATCTCCCGAACGGACCCGTCCAGCCGGATGACCCCCGCCCTGGCGGTCGCCGGATCGTTGTAGAATACGAACGAACCCTGCGGCACCAGTTCGAATCGCGCCGGCGGATCCAACACTTTCTTGGTGACCACACTTCGACTGGCGATGTCGACCACGCTCACCTGACCGGTGGTCAGATTCGGGACGAATACCTTCCCGGCTGCCTCGCGCGGCACCCCCAACTCGGTGCCAGCCATTTTCAGGTCGATGACAATATCCTCGCAGGATTTCTGCGACAGGTTCGATACCAGCAGCACGCCCCGCTGGCCCGACACCGCATACACATGGTCGCCCGTGGCCGACCCGGCCACCCGAACCGTATTGTCTCCCGCCCGGGCATCCACGCACGCCACCGGAGCGGAAACGCCGCCGTCGCCGAGCGTCCGAACCGTGCGCGCCCCGAGGTCAACCACCGCCACCCGGTCACCGATCGGCACCAGCGTGGAACGGGCCGGATCAACCGAGCCCGCTACATCATGGCGGCCGGCAGCGTCCAGCCGGACAATTTTCCCGCTGTCGCCGTCAACCACCCACAGCCGGCCCGCACCGTCGACCAGTGCACCGCCCGCGGGTATCCGCGCAGCCAGTGACTGATCGTCGCGCAGCTTCCGCAACGTCAGCGGATCGGCCGTGCTCACCGAGCCGGTCCGTTCCCCGATCGCGAACAGCGCCTGCCGCCCGGCGTAGACGGCCAGCGGCTCGCCAGGATTACCGAACCGGACACCCCCCGACACGCCGAACGTGGCACCGTCGACCCGCCGCACACTGCCATCCGCGGTGTTCGAGACGTAGGCATCCGACCCCGACTGCGTGGCGGCCAGCGCCCCCGACCCCGCGGAAGGCACCGTGACCTGGGCTACCACCTGCGCGGACGCCCCGTCCACCAGCGCTGCCTGACCAACTGAGGACACCAACCACGCCGACCCGTCATCCAACGCCACCGACCGCGTCGGAACATTCCCCGGCCAGCCGGCCGCCACCAAGGCACCCACAATGACGACGCCAGCCAATGCCGCCGGCACCCAACGAGTCGACCGCACCCGGCTCCGGCGGGCCGCTCCCGCACGACCGTGACGCCGGGATCGCCCCATCGTCGTCACCGCATTCCCTTATCCGGAAGAACGATCAACAGCAAATCACCGTAATAGATACCTGCGCCGAACTGGTCTTCCCGGCAGTATCAGTGACGTACACCGTCGCATGATAGTAAGTATATTTTTTCGCAGGGTTCATTGAATAGGTGTGGGAGACGCGCGGATCAGTCTGTGTTACCCGAGGGCTGCCATCGCCGAAATCGAAGGTGTAGTCCCGGATCGGCGTCGAGTCGTTGTCCGAAGATCCCGATGCGTCAAGACGGGTATCGACATTATCGTAATCACTAGAAGGATTGGCAGTAAGCGCGGCCTTTGGGGGCTGGTCCTGCTGGGCGAAGGTCGCCGTGACATTCCGCGCCCGGTCCATGGTGACGGTGCACGACGACCCCGCACAGCCACTCGCCGACCATCCGCTGATATTCCAGCCCGATGCCGGCCAGGCGGTCAGCGTCACATCCTCACCGGCTCTGGCGTCGACGGTGCAGGTCGCGCTGCAGCTCCCCAACGATCCGCTGACAAAACCGCTGACATCGACTCGACCGTTGCCGTTTACCGTCACGGTGAGCGGATAGGTACTCGGCCCGGTCGTGTCGAACCGGGCGGTGACGTTGCGCGCCCGGTCCATGGTGACGGTGCACGTCGTCCCGGTGCCGGTGCAGTCACCCGACCATCCGCCGAACGTCGAGCCCGATACGGCCGCAGCCGACAGGGTCGCCTGGGTGCCGGGGTTCAGATGCGCCTGGCACACGTCCGGGCAGAACAGCTCGTCCGGGCCGGTCACCTTGCCGCTGCCATTCCCGCTGACCGATACCGCCAGCGTGAGCTGTTGCGCAATGTACTGGGTGGTGAATGTGTCCTTCCGGCCGGACGCGTCGGTCACCGTGACGCTCGGGCTATATGTGCCCGGGGTGGAATAGAGGTGGGTCGCGGTCGGCGTCGTCTGCCTTCCGGACTGAGTCCCGTCACCGAAATCGAACTCGTAGCTCACGATGGGGGCCGAGCCCGCCATCGAGCCCGAAGCGTCCGCTGCGGCATCCAAGGGCCCGCTCCCCGCGACACGGGCGACCGAAAGCCTGGCGGTCGGCCCGGTTTCCACCGCTCCAACGGCGACGGAGGCAGCGCGAGTAGCTGTCACGCCACTGCGGTCGGTCACTGTCAGTGTGACGGTGTAGGACCCGGATTGGGTGAAGCGGTGGGTGGCCGTGGCCCCGGCCTGCGGGCCGACCTGCGCAGTCCGGTCACCGAAGTCGAAAGTGTAACTCACGATCGGAGCCGAACCCGCCTTCGAGCCCGAGGCGTCCGCCGTCACGTCCAGCGGTGCCGGGCCACGCTGCGGGGTTACATCGAGTGCTGCTGTGAGCACACCGCTTTCGCCGCCCTTTACACCGCCGTCTCCACCTTCGTTACCAGTGGCAGTCTGGCTGGAGGTTTGGGTGGGCGTGGGGGCAGATGTCAGGGTCTTCGAGGTCTGTGGCATGGACTCCGAGACGGTGATCGTGACGGTCGGGGTTGCCCGGCGGCCGTCGGCGAGCCGGGTCTGCGCCTTCACGGTATAGACACCGGGCTTCGGCCAGGAATAGCCGACCTGCACACCGGAGGCCACCGCATCATCCCCGAACATCCACTGAACGGAGGCAATGATCCCGCCATTGGCAGCGACCACCCGCAGTACCACCGGCTGACCGACAACCACCCGAGTCGCCGACACCTGGATCTGCACGTCCCCCTTCGCAGGCTCCGGCTGGCCGGTCGGCGGAGTCGTCGGCCCGGTCGGCTGCGAGCTCACAGGAGGCTGGGTGGGCTGGGACTGGGACGTATTCCCCGAACCCGACCCCTGAACCACCCCGTTGCCGGGATTCTTGGCTTCGTACTTACGGATCTCCCGAACCGATCCGTCCAGACGCACCACCCCCGCCTGGGCACTGTGAGGATCGTTGTAGAACACGAACGAACCCTGCGACACCAACTCGAACCGGGTCCGCTCCGGCAACACCTTGGCACTCGCAACCAGCCGCCGCGCAGCAACATCCACCACAATCACCTGCCCCGCGGTGAAATCCGGGACGAACACCCTGCCAGCCGCCTCATGCGGCGCACCCAGATCATGACCAGCCGCCCGTAGATCCACCGCCGTGTCACACGACCCACGCGACAGATCCGACACCAACAACACACCACGCCGACCACTCGCCGCATACACCCGATCAGCCGACGGCGAGCCGGCCAGCGTGACGGTGGTATCACCAGCCTGCGTATCCACACACCCACCGGTATCCGTACCGCCATCGGCACGCAACGGACGAGCGGTCCGCGCGACAACATCAACGATCACGACCGTGTCACCCGAACGCACCAACGTCGCCCGCGCCGGATCGACGGCCCCCCGCCGGGTATGCCTACCCGCGCCGTCGAGCCAGATCAGATCACCGGTATTGGCATCCACCAGCCACAACCGACCCGCACCATCCACCTGCGCCGCCCCGGCCGACACCCGCGCCGCCAGCGACTGCTGCGCCCGCACCTGCAACGTCAGCGGATCAGCCGTCGTCACCAAACCCGACTGCGCCGTCACCGCATACACCGCCTGCCGCCCCGGATACACCGCCACCGACTGCCCCGCATTCGCGAACCGCACCGCGTTCCCGACGGCGAACGTCGCACCATCCACCCGCCGCACCGACCCGTCCGACCCGTTCGCCACATACGCATCCGCACCCGACTGCGCCGCCGACAGATCCGCACCACCCTCACC
>NZ_CAUVXG010000111.1:3543-6033 GCF_963555885.1 Protofrankia sp. Cr2 | reverse complement strand
GGCCGAGGGGGTCGGTGGAATCGTAGCGGGCGGTCTCGGGATCGTAGTAGCGGTGGACGTTGTAGTTGGCGCCGGTTTCGGGGTCGTGATACTGGCCGGGGAAACGCAGCGGGCAGTCGACGGGGCCGTCGGCAGACGAAGACGACGGCGGGCCGGCGCCCCACAGGGTGATGTGGGCCTGCCAGGAAAGCTCACCATCGGGGTCGAGGAGTTCGGTACAACCGGGGCGTAAATATTCGGGCAACCCGTGGGATCTTGGATCCGATCATGCCGCTGAACTGCGGAAACGTCCTGGGGCCCCACGCCATCACCGAATATTTACACCGGGGACCGGGGCAGCTCGTCGATGACCACGATGAGGTCAGTTGAGCCCATTATTCATATACCAACGCAGCCGAGAAGATCATAGCAATCAGTTCCCAGGACGGCGCGTCCGGCATCTCTTCGCCCCGATTTGAAAAAAAACCGTCCAGTGCCTGTATCCAGTACCCTGCAGCCTCAATGAACTCCAACGAAGACGCGTTCTCTACCGGCACGCGACCATCACGAACCCGATCAGCGAGGCCGATCAAGTATCGGACAAGGTCCGCACGCGACGTTACAGCCCTGGTATCTTCCGGCCTCATCGCCGCCATACCTCTTACCCTCAATGAAATCCGGCATATTATTGCCCAAGTCTGACAGAAGGCCATCCCTTTCAGTTTGGATTCACCGCGACGCACTGACCGGTTGAGTCCGCCGGTTCTGAATGGCGTCCAGATCCAAAATAAGAAATATACGCATCAACTAGAACCCCAATCTCCGCTAATCCTTCGCCCAGTAGACAGGCCGACAAGAACGCCCCGGCCAGTCCAATCCCGGCAAACCAATATAAATTTCGACATCCACCTGAACTGAACCTCCGAAAATCGCATCCAGCTCGAACAGTATATCCTGTATATCTTCGTCGTCATCCTCTAGCTTTCCCTGCAGGGCAAAGTACAGAATGATTCGGTTATCAAGCACTCGAACAGAGATTGCCTTCATATTTTTTGAGATCAGACCCAGGAGGGCCTGAATCACCTGGAGAACGACTAAATTTTCCCACTCCCTGCCGCCAGAATCAGCTGTCATGGCACCACCAGTGGACTGATCGGGACAACACTGGGACTCGAAGATCCCTTAATCATAAAAATACTTGTCGGTTGATCGATGAAGCCACGCGCAAGATTGTTATTGAACCCCATAACGTGATCATAACGAACCATGACGTGGCCGTTCCGACCGACCCCGAGAACATCCGCAGAACCGGAATGGAAAGCATCAAGAACCCGCTGGGCATGATCAATAGAATTGAAATACCCTCCACCCCTGTACTCCGACCGTCCCGCAATATGTCGCAACTGTTTTTGACTGACCCTAGTCCCGATAGATGTACGGTCGACGATCGCACCATTGGAGTCGACGATGAACCGGGGCGGGCCCACCGAGTATGGGGCGAGGCCGAGGGGGTCGAGCCAGCCCAGGGGATTGTCGACGTAGGTGTGAGGGTTCGGAGCCGGGGTGAGGCCGAGGGGGTCGTTGGACCCGTACCGAGCGGTCTCGGGATCGTAGTAGCGATGATAGTTGTAGTTTGCGCCGGTTTCGGAGTCGTGGTACTGGCCGGGGAAACGCAGCGGGCAGTCGACGCCACCGTCCGCGGGCGGCGGGCTGACGCCCCACAGGGTGGTGCGGGCGTGCCAGGCGAGCTCCCCGGCGGGGTCGACGAGGTCGGTGGGGGTACCGACCAGATCGGTGACGATGGCATAAAACCGGGCGTCGAACCATGCCTGCTCGGCGCTGTCGTGGTCAGCGGCGGTGTCGCCGTCGCCGGTTTTGCCGCCGGCAGCCGGGTCGGACGGGCGGCGTTCGGACTGGGTGAGCGGCCGGAAACCGCCGGGCTCCCAGTCCCAGCTGGTGACACGCGGCGTCGGATCGGTGGCGGTGGTGTGGCGCTGCTCGGCGAGGACGGCGCCGTCCCAGGCGAAGTCCACCTGTTCGACCACCCCACCATCATCGCCGGGGCCGTCTCCATCGCCGGCGAGGTGCTGTTTGGCGATCCGCCGGCCGAACGGGTCGTACCGGTAGCGCCAGTGCTGGCCGTCCGGGGTAGTCACCCCGGTCAGCCGATCATCAGTGTCCCAGCTGTAACGCCAGGTGCGCGGCTTGCCCGACAGCCGTTTGTGCTGGCGCAGCGTCACCCGGCCCTGGCCGTCGTGCTCGTAGCGGACCCGGCCGGCACGGCGGATCAACGTGCCGGCATACTCCCGCCCACCCTGCGCGGCATCGTCGCGCCCGTCACGCTGCGCGGGCACCGGCCAGGACGCCTCGGTGATGTTGCCCGCGCCGTCGTAGGCGTAGCGCTCGGACCAGTCCCCGCCGTGGACCGCGGTGACCCGCCGCGCGGGGTCGAGGTCGAACCGACGTAGTCCGGCGAGCATGTCATCGATCTCGGTGACATAGCCATCCCGG
>NZ_CAUVXG010000111.1:2493-3141 GCF_963555885.1 Protofrankia sp. Cr2 | reverse complement strand
ACAGCAGCTGATGGTTGACATCCCACACCTGCCCCAGCACCACTCCGGTGTCCAGGCTGCGCTCGACCTCCCGGCCCGCCTCGTCGTGGGCGAACCGCAGGATTCGACCGGCGGTGTGCAGGGACAACGGCAGATCGTTCGGGTCATACTCCCAGCGGCTCTCCGCCCCGGACGGCGTCACCCGCCGCACCCGCCGACCCAGCACGTCGAACGTCGAGGACACCGTTCGACCGTTACACGTCTCGGCCAGCACCCGACCGAGAGGATCCCGCTCGAACACACAGTCCGCGTCGGAGCTGGTAGCGCGCACGACACGGCCGACGGCGTCGTAGGCGAACGTCGTCACCGCCTCGTCGCCACGTTTCTCAACCACGTTTCCGAGTAGATCGCGGGTGAACCGCAGGGTCTGCCCCGCACCGTTGGTCGACGCGACGAGCTGCCCGGCAGCATCATGGGTATAGGCAAGGACACGGCCGTTGAAATCGGTCTCGCGGATGAGATTGCCGGCCGGATCGTAGTCGTAGCGCCACACCAGGCCGGCCGGATTGGTCACCGCGACCAGCCGTAGTTCGGTGTCGTAGGCGAACGCGAGGCGCGCCCCGTCCGGACCGGTCCGCGCCGCCGGCAGATCGAAATGTGTGGCCTCGG
>NZ_CAUVXG010000111.1:1184-1801 GCF_963555885.1 Protofrankia sp. Cr2 | reverse complement strand
CACCGCGACCGGCAGACCCGCGGCATCCGTGACCACCCGCCGGGTCTGGCCCAACGCATCGGTGACGGATGCGAGCCGGCCGCGGTCGTCATAGCCGAATACGGTCCGCGCACCGACCGGATCAACCACCGCCGTCAGGTTCCCCCGCTCATCGTAGGAACGTTCCCACCGGGTGCCATCGGGCTCGACGACCACCACCGGCGACCGCAGCGCATTCCATTCCACTGTTGCCCGGCTGCCGTCCGGCCGGATGAGCTCCGTCAGGTTGCCATCGGCGTCGTAGCGATACCGCACCGTGCGGCCCAACGGGTCGGTTTCGGCCAGCTTGCGGTCATACCGATCCCACTCGTAGCCGGTGACACCGCCGAGCGGGTCGACCTGCCGGCGCAGCTGCATTGTGTCGGTGAACTGGTACTCGATGGTGTGGCCCAGCGAGTTGGTCTCCACCGTCATGTGACGATCAGGGTCGTAGACGATCGTCCCATCCAGACAGCCGGCCGAACCCGCGGTCCGCACCACCCGACCGGCCCCGTCATAGGTGTAGGCGTAGCTGGTGCCGTTGCGATCCATCCAGCCGATCATCTGCCCGGCGGGGTCATAGCCGAACCGCAACGGCC
>NZ_CAUVXG010000111.1:0-786 GCF_963555885.1 Protofrankia sp. Cr2 | reverse complement strand
GACCCGAGGAATTCACCACCGCGGTCAGCCGGCCGGCCCCGTCATAGCCGTAGCGGACGACGTCGGTGTCGGGTTCGCCCGCCCGTCCCCGCAACCGAATCGCGGTGATCAACCCCTGCTGGGTCTCCACCGCCAGCCGGTACCCACCCGAATGGTGGATCTCGGCAAGGGTGCCGTCGGCGGCGTCATAGCCCAACTCGATGCGATTCCCATGACGATCGACGATCGCCGCCAGTGGCAGGGCCACCGCCCGAGCGTTGCCGGCCGGGAGCGCGAAATGGAAAACATGGCCCGTTGCCGGGTCGGTGACGGTGTACGCACCGGCGGCGTCACGGGTCAACGCCAACCGCGGACCCTCCACCGGTAGCACCGTCGCCCCCGGCGCCGGATGCGGATAGCCGACCAGCACCCCGTCGGGCGCGGCGTAACACACCCCCGCCTCGTCGATCTCCAGCCGAAGGTCCAGCGTCGAACTCCACGACGGGCCGAACCACCGGCCGGCCCGATACGACGACAGATGGGTCCGCTGCAAGGCCCATGTGAGTAGACCGGGGAGCTCCACATCGACCTGGGTGAGGATCATCTGCCCGCTGGCCATATCCACCGGATCCCGCCCGACGAACCGGCAGTGCGCCGCCCGCGCAAACAACCGGGGATTACCCAAGGCGCTGCGAATATCCCCACCGGCGACCGCGATCCCATGCGGGATCGCCGTCACAATGTTGCGCACCCGGCCCACCGCCGCACCACCCACCGTGCGCAGCCCGGCGCCGACCAGCCGCAGCC
>NZ_CAUVXG010000110.1:0-4712 GCF_963555885.1 Protofrankia sp. Cr2 | reverse complement strand
CCCCCCGACCCAGCGCCACCGCCGTCCGACCCAGCCGGGCGACGCTGACCACACCACGGCCACCCGGAATCAAACCCAGCGAATCCAAAGCGAGTTGCCCTAACGACGCTTTGCCCTGCGCGTACTTCGCCAACGTGTCCGCGAACACCGCCGCACCCGCGACCAGCGCGATCGCGACCAACGCCAACCCGATCGGCCCCGACACAAACAGCGCCACGACCCCGGCGACCATCGCCACATTCCGACACAAATCCACGAAACTGTCCCAGGACCGAAACGGCGCCGACACCGCATCCCACGCCTTCCCCAACCATGACCTGTTCTTGATCCCACTGTCCGCGAGCGCAGCCTCAATCCCATGCGCGCAGCGCCGCGCCGCCTCCCCCCGCAACTCCGCCGCATCCAGGGCCAGCCGCCGGGCCCGCGCCCGATCCGCACTCGCCACCTGACCCCGACCGGCGGCCTGCCGCACCTGCTCCCGCAGCGCCTGCGCGTCCCACGTCGCCGTTGCCGCGCTGATTGAACCGTCGGACAGTTCCGCCCGCGGCCACAACAAAAGCTCCCGGTCCGGGGGCAGCAACGCCCGCACCTCCCCCAACGCCGCCCGGTAGCGATCATCGGCGTCCAGGCCCTGGCGCAACGCACCCCCCGCCCGGATCTTCGCCTCGGTCAGACCGTTCGCATAGGTAAACAGCGCATCGCCGCAGCCCCGATAGGCACGCGCCAGGCGAGCCAGGTCGTCGGGTAACTCCACCAGCGCCTCGGTGTAAGCCGGCGCATAGTCGCCGGCCATCGCCAGCTCACCACTACCCGCGATCGCCCGCAGGCGAGTGGTGTTGTGTTCGGCGAGCTCGGCCTGGGTTCGTAACCGGACGGCCATGCCCCGCACCGCATCCGGATCACCCGGAGTCGGATCACCGTCCAGCTCCAGCACACCCCAGGCGCTCACCGCGGGCCTCCCTGTTCACCCAGGCTTCGTCCGCCGAACGCCTACTCAGCCGCCCGCCGACCGGCAGGACCATCCGCACCGAGAACGTACCGGACAGACCATGCAGCTTCCGCTGATATCTGACATCCGTCGACAAGATCGGCACGAGTTTGTCGTCAGGTACGCCTATCCGGCCAAAAACCGTACCTAACGACAAACAAACGCCGATCACCATCTCCACGATCAGCCGCACCCGACCGATCAGGGGTGCGTGGCAGCGGGCAGGAAGGGGCTCCGGTCGCGGCCACGAAGAGCAGGGACCGGTCGCGTATGCGTTCCCGCAGGTAACGTTTGGAATCGGTGTCCTGGTAACGCTCGACACCGATGTAACGAAACCGGTGCGTTCCGCGGAACACAGACCCCGACCAGCGCCGGCCGGTCGGCACTGCACCGCAGCGCCCTGCGCTCGCAGGGAGCCGGACCGCTCGACCCGGAGATCGCCGATACCATCCAGGCCCGCCGCGGTACAGGCCCACCGCGAGTGAGCCATTCCGAGTAACGATCGGCCACTCCGCGCGACCGCTACTGACAGTGGTCGATCTGCAGGATGCCGGTGTCGGTAAACAAGAAAACGCGGGGCTCCGATAAGAAGGGTGTTCCGATCAAAGATCAACCCTAGGTGGCTGGTGTTTTTCTCATGATCACATCAATGTTGATCTCGGTGTGGTGTCGGTCTGTGGCGTGGCCCAGTCAGCCTGCGTCGAGAATCCAGCGGTCGAGAAGTGCCCCGTATTCGGGGGTGACGGGGCCGGCGGAACCGGCCTGGATCCGGCTGATGCCACCGCCGTCCGTGCGGGCGAGTTCCCGATCCTCGGCGAGGAGAGTGGCGGGGTTACCGGCGGCGCGGGTGAGCAGCGCGCCGACCGTCGCTTTCACCGTGGCCGGCGGGAGGGCGGCGTGGCCTTTCATGAGGGTACCGACGGTCGGCAGGTAGCGGGCGAGCAGCACCGATTCCCGCGGGGACAGCGGTGGCACCGTTTCGGCATGCACCCGGTGGGACAGGCCGGCGGGCACCCGCCGGGCGGTGAGGATGACGCGGGACAGGCCGTCGTGACCGAGGAGAGCGTGGATGATCTGTTCCCAGTTCGGGTCCCGCCACTGCGCGTGCTGGCCCAGCAGGCCGTCCACGGCGTCGATGACGACGAGAATGGCATTGCGTTCCATCAGCTCGGTGAGGTGAGGCAGAAAGGCGTGGAGCCGTTGGCTGTTTCCGGTCTCGGCTGCCATGTCCAGGCCGGGCAGCTGGCGGTCCAGGCATTCCGCGAACGCGGTGAGGATGCGATCCAGTCGTGTCTCGCCGTGCGGTGGGCGGTACCAGGCGTGGGCGGCGAACTCGTACTCGTGGGCGTAGGCGAGTTCGACCGCGCAGGTGCTCGTCCCGATGCCGGCCGGTCCGGTGAGCAGAAGCCCGACCGGTCCGGGAGTGGTGGTGAGAGCGGCGGCGGCGCGGTGCAGCAGGCCGGATCGTCCGATGACCCGTTCCGGTTCGGGCGGAAAGTGGACCATCGTCTGGCGGGCCGTGGTGAAGGTGGCCGGCGGGGCGTCGGGCGGGCGGAGGGTGAGGTCGACGCAACAGGCGCCGAACAGGGCGGGGACGGCGACGGACAGCGGTGATGTGCCGGGCGTGGGACGGTCGCCGAGGGCGCGGGGTAGGGCGAGCTGGAGGGCCCGGGGCAGCGACTGGCCGGCGCCGAACATCCGATCGTAGAGGTGGCCGGTCAGGGTGGTGGAGAAATCGTCGTCGACCCGGTAGCGCATGGCGAGGACGGCGCAGCCCAGCCGCCGGACGGCTTCCTCGGCGAGCACCGGCGGCAGGGCTCTGGGCGCTGCGGCCGAGTTGCACGACGACAGCACGAGGAGTTTCAGGCGGTCCCGGGCGACCCGCAGCATCGCGACCAGCTCGTCGGCGCCGACCGGGTCGCTGCCCCCGCCGGGCTGTTCGAGGATGACGGCGTCGAGGCGGCCGTGACCGGAGATGTGGATGACGTCCCAGCCGTCGCCGTCCTCGAGGAGAGCGCGCAGCCGGTCCCGGGTGGCGCCGTACTGCAGGATGTGCAGGTCGATCGCCTTGCTGTAACGGGCCCGGATGGTGTGGAGCTGCCGGGTGAGCGCCCGGCGCTGCTCACGCAGGGCAAGTGCCTGTTCGGTGTCGGGCAGGCTGAAGACGGCCAGCATCCGCAGCGCGCCCTGGACCGGTCGCCGGCCGCCGCAGGCCGGCGGACCGGGCGGCACCATGACCAGGCTGACATCACAGCGGGCCAGGGGCTGCTCGCCGATCACCGCAAGCTCAAGGGGGCGGAACAGCAGCTGGCGGGCCTCGGGTGGATCGTCGGGGACGCGGACCTCGACCGTCAGCGGACCGCGTTCGACCCGCTCGATGATCGCCGGGCCGATCGGGCCGAAGACGTGCGCGCCGATCCAGCGGCCGACCCGGTCGAGGATCTCCGTCTCACCGGCCAGCGGGCGGGTCGGGTCGGCGTGCAGGGCGAGGTGGCGTTCCAGCCGGGTGAACGCCTGGTATTCGTCGGCGGCCGGGTCGAGGCTCACCTCATGGTCGGTCAGGACGCGGCCGTCGAGGTCGGTCAGGGTCCAGTACCAGTGGGCCGGGCCGTCGAAGCGACGCACCTCGAGCACGAGCCGATCCACAGCGACCATCCCTCCCCGCCCGGCCCTGGACCCCCGGTGCCCGGGGTGCCCGGAACTGCCCGGGGTTGCCCGGTGTGGCTGCTTACCCGGTGCCGGCGGGTCCACCGCCCGGGTCCCCGCCGCCGGGGTCTCCGCCACTCGGGTCCCCGCCGCCCGGGTCTCCGCTGTGCAACGCCCACAGCTTGCCGAGGATGTCGGCGAGCAACGTGTCACTGATCGGTTTGAGCCGGAAATGGAATGACCATCTGCCGGAGGTGGTCCATTTCAGTTCCACGTCGGTCTTGAGCGCGAGCAGGACGAGGCCGCCGATCGCGATGGTCAGCGGGTCACGCTGCCCTTCGCGGCGGGGGCGGTCCAACGCCCGGGCGACCAGCGACCGGGTGCCATCCGATGATTCCTGCCCGGCCAGGTAGAGCAGGGTGGTGCGGGCCAGGTCACCGGTTGTCACCGTCCCGGTGGGACGGATGATCCCGCTGAGGTCGGGTGTGGTGGTGAACGCCTCCGCCAGCCTGTCCTCGACCGCCCGCAGTTGTTCCACCTCCGCCTGTGCGGCATCCTCGACGTCGAGGACGAACGCCAGCGCGGCGACGGCGTCCTCCTCCGACAGCGTGCGGATGCGTCCGGTCAGCTCGTCGGCCACAGGTCCCCCCTCCGAAACATGCCCGGGTCGGCCAGATTCGGCCCAGGCGCGGACCATCATCGCGTGCCGGGCGGACCGCCCGGACCGCGGGCGGCATCGCGTGCGGTGTTGATGATGTCGCGGATGGTCTGGTCGGCGGTCGCCCGGTCCGGGCAGAGGCCGTCGATCAGGGCGGCGAAATGCACCCCGTCGGTCTGGTCGACGATCGCGGCGAGCCCGGCCACGGTTGCCGGTGGTGGGCTGTCGGGGTCGGCTGCCAGCTCCCCTGCCAGGGTCCGCAGAGAGTCGGCTGCCCCGTCGGTATCGCCGATCAGCCGGTAGAGGGTGGCGGCGGCGAGCCGGTGGGCGTGCACGGCGGCACGGTCGGCGCCGGTCCGGCCTAGATAGTTCGCGAGGTTGTGATGGGAGGTGGCGATCGCGGTCGGGTCGGGGTGGGGG
>NZ_CAUVXG010000109.1:0-4799 GCF_963555885.1 Protofrankia sp. Cr2 | reverse complement strand
GTCCCCGCCCCGTCGGTGCGGCTGGTCATCCGACCCGACGCGTCATAACCAAACGTGGAACTCCCCGCCGGCCCCGCACTCCCGACCGGCAGATCCCGATCGTTATAGGTCAACGACTGGGTGCCCGAGGGATGGTTCACCGACGTGACCCGACCGATCAGGTCATAGCCCACCGACCGCGACGCCGCCGCCGCACCCCCACCCGAACCAGACTCGGCGGTCAACCGACCCAACGCGTCAAACGTCCGCGCCCGGGTCACCCCACCCGGCGCCAGCACACTGACCGGCAACCCGCCGGCGTCATAGGAGGTCTGCCAGGTCCGATCCGCCGTCGCGGGAAACGCCGTCGTGGACGGTTCGATCGTCTTCTCGACCAAACCCAGACTGTTGACCGTCGTCACCGTTGCCCGACCATTACCGTCGGTCAGCCGGGTCCGATGCCCCGCCGCGTCATACCCCGCCGACGTGGTAATCGAGGTGGACGCGGTGACCGGCTCCACCAGGCTGCGCAGCTGATCGAGCGCATCGACGCTGCGGGTCGTGGTCCACCCGTTCCCGTCCGTGTTCGACGTGGCATTCCCGGCCGCGTCATAGCCCACCGTCGCCGACCGCAACTGCGTATTCGACGGGGAGAACTGCGCCACCGCGGTCCGCCGGCCGGCCCGATCATAAGTCGACCGGGTCACCCGACCCAACGGATCCGTCACCGACGCAACCCGACCGGCCAGATCATAGGTAGAGACCGTCAACTTCCCCAGCTCGTCGCGGGCCTGCAGCAACCCGCCGGCCGCGTCATACACCCCCGTCCACGCCGCCTGCGACCCACTGTTCGCCGGCCGGATCACCCGGGTGACGTTCCCCGCATCATCATGATCGGTGTAGGTGGTGAACGTACCCTGCGGGGACCGCTCCGTCGCCGTGGCCGCCCACACCCGATCCAGATCGTCATAGGCCAGGAACGTCCACACCCCGACCGCGTTCACCGACGACGTCACATTCCCGGCGTCGTCATAACCCAGCCGGCTCACCCCCGCCGCCGACGCCCCCGCCACCAACGGTTCGGTCACCGCCACCGGCCGATTCCGCCGGTCATACACCGTCGTCGCGGTCTTCCCCCGCGTATTCACATGCGTCAGCACATTGCCGTTACGGTCATAGGTCCACGACTCAACCGGGGTCAGCGCACTACCACCCGGCGGGGTGTAGACGGGATAGCTCACCTGCGTCGGACGACCCAACCGGTCGAAGCTACGAGTCGTGACCAACCCGCGGGCATCCCGGGAGTGCGTGACCTCCCCGAACGTGTCATAGCCGATATCAATGGTCGGCCGGCTACTGCTCGCCGCCGCCCCGTTCTCCTCCACCAACACCGACGGCGCCTTCACCTGCGTCCGCCGCCCGGCCGCATCCACGCTGCTGGTCGTCAGATAGGCCGGGTCCGGCGCACCACCGGCCACATACCCCCGCGGATCCGCACTCCCCGTCACGAACCCCCGCTGATCCCGCAACATGGTCGTCACGAACGTCGCCGACCCGTCCCCGAACACCGTCGCCGACGTCGGCCGCGACGCACTGTCAAAGCCGGTATCGACCCGCCCGGTCGTGCCGGTCCCCGCCGCCCCGCTCACCACCGACGTCACATCATCATTCGCGTCGTAGGTGACATCAGCGGTCCGCGCCACCCCGGCCGGATCCACCGTCGTGCGCGTCGTCCGCCCGGCCGCGTCCACCGCCGCGGTCACCGTCAACCGGCCGCCCCCGGTCGTCCCCGACGTCAGATGCCCCGCCCCGTCAAAGCTCCGATCCGCCAGCACAACATCACGGGCGCCCGAGGTGGACAGCACCCCGTTCACGGTGTCCGGCGGCCGATAGCCCACCAAAATGTCCTGCCGCGGCAGATCATCCAACCAGTAGGTGTGCGTCGTCGTCCGCCCCAACGCGTCGGTCACACTCGCCAACCGGCCCGCCGGATCATAAGCCCGGGACTCGACCAGCACATCCCGCGGCGTCGACCCCGCCACCGGATCATCCACAAAGTTCTTCACCGTGGTGGTCGCCAGCAGATTCTTCGCCGTATACGTGAACGCGGTCACCGTGCCCTGCGGATCCGTGGCCGTCGCGACATTCCCGTCGCCGTCATAGCTCCGCCCGACCGTCGCGGCCTCCGCCGCCCCCGCCGCCCCGGTCGTCGCCGTCACCCGATCGTCGTTGTCATAGGCATACGTCGTCGTCCGCGCCATATCCCCACCGGTGGCATCCGAGACCACCGTCTGGGCCAGGTTCTCGTTCAGGTCATAGCTGTGCACGGTCACCCGGGTGTGCGTCACCCCCGAGATCGGATTGACCACGGCGGGTTCGCTGACCTGCGCAACCCGCGACAACTTGTCGTAGCCGACCGTCGTCGTCAGCCCCGACGGGAAGCTGTCGGAGGTTTCCTTGACGCTGACCTGCCGGCCCACCTCGTCGTAGGTGTAGTCATGAGCCAACCCGACCGGATCGACATCCCGGCGCAGATCCCCCTTACTGTCATAGGAGAAACTGGTCGTCTTGCCCCGCCGGTCCGTCGTCGACAGCAGCACATCGCGGGGCACCGTCCCACCCCCGGTCGCCGCCTCCGCACCGGTCGCATACACCCACGACGTGGTCCGCCCGGACGGGAAATCCGCCGTGACCGGCGTCTTCTTCGCGACCAGATCCCCCAGCGCACTATAGGTGTACGTCGTCGCATAGGTATTATCCGTCGCCGAGGTCGACCGGCCATCCCGCGACACCGTCATCACATCATTACGGGGATCCCCCGGCGCACCCAGAAAATAGCTGTAATAGCCGGTATTCGTCTGCGGCGTCCCGTTGACGACCGTCCGCACCGTCGTACGGACCAGAATGTTCCCCCGATTATCGGTCTGGAGGGTGAGCACATTGTCGTTCTCATCGATCACCTGCGACAGGAAACCCCGATCGTTATAGGCGAACCGCCGGTTCCCCGTCCCATCCCGATGCGAAACCAACTGCCCCAGGGTGTACTCCCAATCCTCGGCATGCCCCCGCGGATCGGTCACCCGCACAATCACCGTCGGACTCGTACTGAGCACCGCATAGATGGTGCGGTTAGCCAGCCCGTCCTCCCGCCACGCCACCGTCCCATCCAGGTTGTACCCGATCGTCTCCGCGATGTTCCCCCGCGGCAACGTCGTCTGCCCCAACATCCCGTTATACGCATACGCATAGCTCGTCGGCGTCGACGACCGCGGCGACACCACACTCGTCAAATTGCTGCCCGAATAGCCATACGACCAGACCAGCGGCCCACCCGCGGCAGCCACCGTCCCCGTCGCGACCTGACTGACATGCCCCGCCGACCAGGCGAACGCCAACGCCCGCCCCGTCGTGACATTCAACGCCTGCGTCAACCGGCTATTCGCGTCATAGGACAACGCCAGCGCCCGGCCCGCGACATCAGTCACCCTGGTCAACCGGCCATCCGAGCGGAACGCCGACACCGTCCCGGTCTTGTCCTGCAGCACCACCGCCGCGGTGAACACCACATCATCGACCCGACCCGACCCCGTCCCCTCACCATACGGCCCCGCCCGGGTCCCGAACAGCACCGCCGGATCGGTCACCGACAGAATCTGCGACCCGTTCCGCAACACAACAATCGACGGCCCGCTGGTCACCACCGTCACCGTGTCCGACGTCGTGCAACACGCACCCGACGCGTCCGCAACCGTCGTGTCAACCCCACCCACCCGTTTGATCAACCGCCATTTACTCGACGACGGCACCGCCACCAACCGCCAGAAATTCGCCGTATCCGCGACCCGGAACGCCAACCCCATGTTCGCCTGCGTCACCGGCTCGGTGAAACTAAACGACCCGTCCGCCGCCGCCGCCGTCACCAGCAGGTTCGCACTCCCCGCCGCCGCCGCCAGATACGCCCGGTTGGCGTCAATCCCCCACGTGCCGGCCAGCGGCGTCCACACCGCCCCGTTATCCGTCGCCCCGGCGCTGGTCGCCGAGTTCGCCCGGGTGAACGAATCCCGCTGCTGATCATCCAGGATGGCGAACGACCCGACCCGCCCCACACCCGTGCCGAGCGCATACACCCCGGCCCGCGTCGCACTCTGGAAACTGCTACTGCTCGCAGTCGCCACCACCCGGTCGTTCCGCGACACCGCGATCGACGACCCCGCCGTACTCACCGCGAACACATCCCCCGCCGCACAACACCCGCCCGCCGCGGTCGCCACCACCGTGTCCACCCCGGCGACCCGCCGGGCCAGCACCAGCTGACCCGCCGACGGCTTGCCATACACCATCCACATGTTGTCCGCGTCCTGCACCCGAAACGCCACCCCCACCCCGTCCTGCGCGACCGGCAGGGTGAACCGCACCGTCCCGTCCGACCCGGCCGGCAACACCGCCACACTCCGCCCGGCACCGGCCGCCACCAGATAGGCGTCGTTCCCCGCTATCCCCCACGTACCGGCCAGCACCTGCCAGCCCTCCCCGGTATCCGCCGTCCCCAACGACACCGCCGAATCCACCCCGGTAAACGACGCCACCCGCGGCGACGGCCCCCACAGCGACGAGTAATAGCCCAACGCCGGTTCAAACGACCCATCCGGATTCCGACCGAACCGCGACACCCGCCCATCGGCATAGCGGACCGCGATATTCCCCTCCCCCGCCAGATCCGGCGCGATCCCCACGTCATACGGACTCGACCAGCCCACCCCGAACAGACCATCGGCCGGATTCCGGTTGTTATACGTCCGGGTCACCCCCAACGCCGGGCC
>NZ_CAUVXG010000108.1:0-5566 GCF_963555885.1 Protofrankia sp. Cr2 | reverse complement strand
GGGCACGCCGCCGAAGAGATCGTCACCGGGGCCGTCCCGTGTGCCGGGACCGGGACCAGCAAACAGGCCGGTCCCGGCACACGGGACGGCCCCGGTGACGATCTCTTCGGCGGCGTGCCCTGAGAGCAGGAGATGGCGGGAAGGAGATGTGAACCTGACACAGGAGGCGACCGCCGCTACCGCGATTGCGAACTTGATCACATGCCCGCCGGGCGGTACGAAGACCTAGCCGAGCGTCCGCCAGGACCTTGGTCACATGTTTGGTCACAAACGCAAGAAAGCGCCCCCGGAGAAGATCTCTCCGGGGGCGCTTTCCTTGGTAGCGGGGACAGGATTTGAACCTGTGACCTCTGGGTTATGAGCCCAGCGAGCTACCGAGCTGCTCCACCCCGCGTCGGTGTGAGTTCACCATACAAGACGCCGGGTGGGGGTTGTCAAATGAGCTTGATCAAACGTCCGGTCGGCCGGGCTACCCGCCGGGCTGCGCTGTCGACGTGGTCACCACCGGGGCCGCCGGGGCCACCGGCGGCCCCGGAGTGGCACCCGCGGCGCCGGCCTGGGGTGAAGCCGGCGCCGCGGCCGAGGGCGATGCCGGCTGCGCGGGACTGGGACTCGCCGAGGCGGCAGGCACCCCCGTGAGCCGCGCCAGCCGGTTCAGCGCGTCCGCAAGGTCCTTCTGCGCGGCACCGTATGCGGCGAAGTCCGGCGGAGTCTTACGCAACGCGTCCTGCCCGGCGGCAAAAGCCCGATCAGCATCCGTGATCGCCTGTCGAATCTCCGGGCTGCTGGTCGTTCCCGGTGATGGCGTGGTGCCCGGTGGCGTGGTGGTGCCCGGCGGCGTCGTGGTGCCCGGTGGAGTGGCGCTCGCACTGAAGACCTGGCTCAGGGCCTCCTCCAGGGTCGACGCGAAGCCGATTCGATCACCGAAAACCGCAGCCACCCGCTGCAACGTCGGGTACACCGCGTTCTCCCGCGCCTGGACGTAGTACGGCTCGATATAGAGCAGACCACCGGCCACCGGCAAGGTGAGCAGGTTCCCCTGGATCGTCTGCGAGCCCTCGCCCCGCAACAGGCTCAACTCCTTGGAGATCTCCCCCTTGGACTCGATGAGGTTCTGCACCTGTACCGGCCCGCTGATGGTCACGCCCTTCGGCAGCCGCAATACCTGGAACTCTCCATAACTACCCGGATCACTCGACACGGCCATATAGGCTGCGAGTTTCGACGAGCCCTTCGCCAGCAACGGCGAGGTCAGGTTGAACGAAGGCTGCGAATGATCGACGAGCTGGCTGTACACGTAGAAGGGTGGTTGTGGCTGGTTCTGGTTGTCCGGTGACGGCGAGACCGCCCAGAAGTCCTCCTGGGAGTAGAAGTCACGCGGGTTGAGCACATGGTAGGAGGCGAGGAGGTCCCGCTGGACCTTGAACAGATCTTCCGGGTAGCGCAGGTGCTCCAGCAGCCCGGCCGAAATGTCCTTCTTCGGCTTGACGGTCCCGGGGAACGCGCTCATCCACGTCCGGAGTACCGGGTCGGACTCGTCCCAGGCGTAGAGGGAGACATTTCCGTCGTATGCGTCGACTGTCGCCTTCACCGAGTTGCGAATGTAGTTGACCTCGCTGGCCCCCTGCGCGGACCGGTTTGAGGCGCGGCCCGTCACGGCATCGGCGGTGACCGAACCGAGTGTCTTACGCTCGGCGTACGGATATCCATCGGACGTGGTGTAACCGTCGAGGATCCACACCACCCTCCCGTTGACGACCGCCGGGTAGGGATCGCCGTCGAGCGTAAGCCAAGGCGCGACCTGACTCACCCGGTCACGCGGGTTGCGTACGTAAAGAATGCGGGACTTCCCGGTTATGTCGCCCGACAGCAGTATGTTCTTCTCCTGGAACCGCAGCGCGAACAGCGCCCGGCGAAACGTCGAGCCGATCGACACGCCGCCGGAACCTTCGTACGTCGTTGTCGACTCGCTGTTCTCAGTCGCACCCGGTCCGTCGATCTCCGCCTGCTTCGTGCCGACGATCGAGTACCCCGGAAACATCTCACCGAAGTAGATCCGGCTCTCGGTCAGGCCCAGCGGCCCGGTGGGTGGCAGGTTCAGTTCAGCGAAGTTCGGTTGCCCGAGATCGTTAACGGTGTTCGCCGGCGCCGCGACGAAACCCTTGCCGTGCGTGTATGTCAGGTGCAGATTAATCCAGTTACGCTGCTGCTCGGAGAGGCCGTTCTGGTCGAGTTCCCGGACGGATACCACGTAGTCGTGGGTCGCTGACTGCCCGTCCGTTCCGGCGACCGTGTAGCGGTCGATGTCCAGCGACGGCGGGAAGCCGTAATAATTGCGGATCTGCTGTAGCTGGTCGTAGGTCCGGGACAGACGGTTGGGATCCAACAGCCGGACATTGGACAGCGTCGCCGAATCGGCACCGAGCTTCGCGGTGTCAGGTGTGGTGCCCGCGTTATACGACTGTGGGTCTATCTTCTGTATCGCGTATGCTGCGCGGGTCGCCTCGATGTTACGGCTGATGTAGGGCGCCTCGCGGGACGCCTCGTTCGGCCGGACCTGGAACTGCTGGACGATGGCCGGATAGATCCCGCCGACCACCAGGGCCGACAGCACCAGTATCCCCGCGGACAGCAGGGGCAACGTCCAGCCGCGCTGGAAGATGTTGTAGATGAACAACACCGCGCACAGCAGGGAGATGAACAGCAGGATGAGCTTGGCCGGCAGTACGGCATGGGTGTCGGTGTAGGACGCACCGTTGACGACCCCGCGCGAGGAGAACACCAGCCCGAACCGGTCGAGGTAGTAGGCCCATGCCTTGAG
This sequence comes from Protofrankia sp. Cr2, assembly GCF_963555885.1. Taxonomy (NCBI): domain Bacteria; kingdom Bacillati; phylum Actinomycetota; class Actinomycetes; order Frankiales; family Frankiaceae; genus Protofrankia; species Protofrankia sp. Cr2. The sequence continues at coordinate 2,745 of NZ_CAUVXG010000108.1, read as the reverse complement.
CAGGGCGAGTAGCCCCAGCAGGACGGATATGTGCGCCTTCGCGGCCGGCACCACCCGTTCCCCCTGAGTCTGCAGCCGGATTCCACCGAACAGATAATGCGTCAGCAGCGCCACCAGCAACGACAGCACCACGGTCGTCAACAGAAAACCCAGCAGGAAACGCTGGAACGGGTACGTGAAAGCATAGTAACTGATGTCACGATGGAACTGCGGGTCACGTTGCCCGAAGGGCTTGCCATTGAGCCACAACAGCCACGTCCGCCATCGACCGGATGCCGAGACACCCGCTACGATACCGAACAACGCTGAAACCACAATCAAGATCAAAACTGTATACGGTTCAACTGCCACCCGGTACCGCTCGAGGTTCTGCTGCTCGAGCGACAGGGGGCGGATCGGCGGTCGCAGCCGGTACGCGAGCACAAGGTTGGTGCCGACCGCCACGGCCATCAGAGCACCGAAGAGGACGAACAACAGTATCCGTGTCGACAGGACGGTGTTGAAGACCTTGCTGAACCCGACCGACCGGAAGAAGAGCAGGTCGGTGTAAAGCCGCGTGAAGACACCCAGCAAGATGATCAGAACAATGACCACAAGCAGCGCGGGGATGAGGATGCGGGTACGCGCCACCAGTGGTCTGCGGGCTGCTGGCACTCGCTCCTCCTTGCGTCCGGGGCAGACGACCGGGTTGTCCACCTGGGACGCAACCTACGCCAGTGCCCAGGTAGCGCCATCGGAGAGGATGCGCTCGTGACGAGCCCCGACATCAACGAGTTGACCGCTGTTGTGCTGGAGGTCGAACGGCACGTGGCCGACCTGGGCTGGGATCAGCCCAGCCAGGTCTACGCGTTGGCCGACACCTCCGAACTCATCGCCCGCGAACCGACGCTCGCCGCACACATAGGCGACACCGCGCCCGGTTCACTCACCCCCGTCGAACAGGAGCCCCTGCCCGCCGGCCGCCTCGACGAGGTACTCGCCGCGATCGGCTGGCCGCCGGAGGTTCTCGGCTGTGTCCTTGTCACCGAGCTCGTCGTTCTGCCGCCCAGCGCCGAGCAGGAGACTCCCTACGATGAGCGGGATATCGAGATATGGGCGGCCAACCACCCCGAACGTCAGGATGTTCGGCTCGCGGTCGGAGTGACCCGTGACGGGCAGCACGCGTCATGTCTGCGGGTCCGCGGCGACGACGAGCTCGTGGTCGACCCGGACCTCGCGGACAGTCTCGTCGACGGCCTGCTGGCGACCTTCGGCTGAAGGTCCCGGTCGGTCGAACCGTTGCCAGGAGCGCCCGGCAATTGGGATCGACGGGTCAGCCGGCCAGTGGGTCAGTGTGGGTCAGCAACCAGGGACGGGGGCCTGGGGGCTACCGGCGAGTGCCTTCAGGTCGTCGATCGCTCCCTTGAGCGTCTCGACCCGCACCAGCCTGAGGCCGGCCGGGGCCGACTCCCGGGCATCCGGGCAGTTCGCCGCCGGTACGAGAAAGACGACCGCACCTGACCTGCGAGCACCGAGAAGTTTCTGCTGAATACCCCCGATCGGACCGACCGTGCCGCTCGCGTCGATGGTGCCGGTACCCGCGATCGTCCGACCGGCCGTGAGCTGACCCGGCGTGAGAAGATCGACTATGCCGAGCGCGAACATGAGGCCCGCACTCGGTCCACCCACATCGGTAAGTTTGATCTCGACCGTGAAGGGATAGTTCTGCCTCTCGGTCGTGGTGATACCGATGACCGGACGACCCGAGTCGTTGCGCGCCGCAGCAGTGGTGATCGATGTCTGAGTGGGCGCAGCGCCGTCACGAATATAGGAAATCGTTACGGGCTGACCCGGGCGGACCCGGAGGACCGCATCCTGCAGCTGCTGCGGGGTGGCCACGGCGACACCGTCGACCGCTACGATCACGTCGCCCGCGAATAGCTTACCGGCGGCGGGCGACGATGCATCGATGATCTCGTGCACAACCACGGACGTGCCGGTCGGGGTGATCCCGAGCTCACCAAGAGCCGCGGAGGTGGCCTGATCCTGCGAATCGATCATAGCCGCGGTGTTCTCCTGCCGCACCTGCTCGTCGCTCGTGCCTGGTGGCTGCACCAGTTCCCGCGGGACCACGGCACGCTCGCCGTCGAACCAGCCGCGGACCGCGTCCAGCGCAGTGAGCTTCGGAACCTCCTCAACCGTGGTGAGCTCAAGCTTCCCGGATGTGGGATAGGTTTCACGGCCGACGATTTCGATCAACGGCTTGCCGTCGGGACGTCCGAGCGTGTCGGTCACCGGCCCCGGTGACAGCATCACGAATGGCACGGGCAGCCACAGGCCCATTACCACGAGTACCAGCGCCAGGACGGACGCGACGAGGAGTGTCTGGATACGCCGCGCCATGGCTGGCAGTCTAGAACCTGTGATTCGCGGCCTGATGGCCCGGCCGGAACGACCAGGCCGGCAATACGCCGGGGACCACGGCCTCCGGGCGCGCAATCTGACGATCATCGCGCGCCCTTCGGCCCTTCAGCCCGCCGGGGACCACGGCCTCCGGGCGCGCAATCTGACGATCATCGCGCGCCCTTCGGCCCTTCAGCCCGCCGGGGACCACGGCCTCCGGGCGCGCAATCTGACGATCATCGCGCGCCCTTCGGCCCCCCAGCCCGGAAATCAACTCACCGGATCAGGCGGACCGGTCGTGGCGGGGGTCGGCAGGACGGGGGTCGGCAGGGCGGAGGGGCGCACCGACGGACCGCGGGCAAC
>NZ_CAUVXG010000107.1:3260-6030 GCF_963555885.1 Protofrankia sp. Cr2 | reverse complement strand
CCTCCCGCACGCTGCGCTGCAGCGCGGACAGGCTTCGCGCGAAGGTGTGAGCGCCGGGAACATCCGGGACGTCTGCAAGCCACGCGTCTCGCTCCCGCGTGACGTTGACCCGGTAGACAGCGCGTGTCGTGTTCTTCATGTCCGTAGCCACCTCTTCCCGAACGCCGGCGCAAGATCTGCCTCGATCCGAGCGAGTGTTCCCGTCGGAATATCACCAGGATGCTGGGGTACGGCCGTCTCCGCCCGCGCTTCTCGACCATCGATGTCGGTGTAGATCACGCGATAACGTCTGTGCGAGCCGACTTGGCGGACGAACACGCCGCCGGCCCGTTCAATGGCCCGGTTCACCTCGCGCGCCCGCACCGGTCGAGTCTATCCGCTAGACGGACATTGGCAAGCAGGTAGACAGCCAGATAGACATCCAGGGCTGCGGGTGTCACGGACGCAGCTCCTCGCGACCTGCTTGCCCGGTGAGCATGTACGGGCGCTGTTCCATCGCTCAGGGTAGGCGGGTGGTGGCGGTGCAGAACCATTGTTTGGGCGGCGTTTCCCGTACCACGACGTTGTCATCGCTGTGGCGAGGACTACGCTCACGTTACGGCGCAACTGGGGCAACCGTTGCGACGTCGGCGCTGCGGAGGCGGGGGGTTCCAGTGGCACCGGTTGGCGATGGCGGCAGGTCGCCGAGTGACGGGATCCCGGACGGCGACCCCGACATCTGCCTGACCAATACCGAGCGGACCGACTTCCTGAACGCGGTCGCGCGGGCCTACCGGACCGAGGCTGCCGCCTCGATGGTGCTCAACCAGATCGGGTACCCGCTGGCATACAGCCCGGTCATCCAGGGCATCAACCCGGAACAGTGGTGGACACAGGTATTCATCGAGTTCGACAATGGAATCATTCTCGTGCCCTTCCGGACGCTGCTGTACAACAGCAGTGAGCGGTACCCGGCAAATGCCGTGTTTCAACGACTCGCCGCCCGCCATCTCACCAGCGAGCTAAACTCGACGACCGGCGAAACGAACGAAAACGGTCGAACCGCGGCATCGGAAAATGTCACGGCGTCGACGCAGGACGGCGGCCGTGCGCAGGCTACCGAAGGCTCGACCGCGCAGTCGGCGGAAGCCGAGGAGGGGCCGGCGCAGAGCTGCCATGTGATTGTGCGGGCGAGTTCGGAACCAGAACGCCGCAAGGCCGCGGAAATCCTCGCGAGCCTCGGCCTGGGGCCACACGAATTCTGGTCGACCGCGCATGCGGTTTCCTACCGGGTCAACGACGAGGACACCGGACGGGTGCGGGAGCGGCTCGAGGAAACCGACCTCGGGTGGACGGTTGTCCCGGCGGGTGAACCCGACGTTCCCGTCGACCAGCCGGGCCACACCGTCCGCAGCGTCGGCGAGCTGCGGATCGACCTGACCGAGCTGGTCGGCCAGCGCGACCGGGTGGCCGGGGCCGAGGAGTTCAAGGAGCTGCTGCGGCGCGGTCAGCGGCTCGCCCTGGAACTGCGCCGCGAGCATCCAGACGCCCGCGACCTGCTCGCCGGCGTCCAGCAGCATCAGCGGGAGACGCTGACCATCTTCCGGGAACGATTCGCCGAGGAGGGGCTGGTCGATGTGTAACCCACGTCGGGTCCGCGTCCGCGCCACCCGTGACCTGACCGACGCGTGGGAGCAGGAGGTCCGCCGTCAGGTGACCCGGCGTGGGCAGGCCGTCGGGGACGCGCGGGTCCGCGAACCGCTGGGCAGCAGCATCGGCGCGCCCACCCTGGCCGCGCTGACCGGCGTTCTCGCCCGCACCGACGGGTGGGAACGGGACGGCGAGTCGTTCCGGCACGCCCTCGACGGCGGCTATCTGCTCTACCACCCGGCCACCCGGCCACCCGCGAACTGGAGATCGTCGCGGAGGTTGCCGCCGAGGTGGCGGCGTCCGCCGAAGTCGCCACCGTCGTACGCGGACAGCTCACCGAAACCGTCGAAGGTGAGGGCGAAGGCACCTACTACGACGACAACTACGGCGGCCGGACGGAGACCCATGCGCGCCGGGACGCCGAACGCAACGCCGCTCGGGCCGTCGATGCCCAGGTCGACGCGCTGCTCGCCGCCGCCCGGGTGCAGGCCGACGACGCCGAAGGCACCGCTGTGGAGGCCGCCGCCGCGGCCCGCGCGGACGCCGCCCTGGCGCAGGCCGCGACCTCCCGCGTCGAGGCGCTGCGCCGGGAGGCGGCGACCCGGCTGGTCGCCGTCGGCATCCAGGGGCGCAACATCTTCCATCAGGCGCTGGCCGGCGCCTACCGGGACGCGATCCTGGCCTACGCCCGAGCCAGGCGGGCCGAGGGCATTACCTGCTCGGAGAACGGCGGCGTTCTCGACATCGAGTTCGAGCTGCAGATCTAGCGGGCCAAAGGGCGCGCGACGATCGTCAGATCGCGCGCCCGGAGGCCGCAGTTTCTGGAGCACTGACGGCCTGAAGATCTATAAAACTGTGGATCTGTGCGGTCCGCTCTGATTGCCGATCGTGAGGATAGGGGGGTGAACGTATGCGGGTCCGGGTGAAGTTCCGCTACCGCGCCGACACGGGCGAGGTCGAGGTGTTCCGCGTCGAGGACACCGGAGAGGGCGCGCCCGCCACCGACCACGACGCCCGCCACGACCGGGCCACCGCCGACATCGCCCGCATCGTCGAGAACAGCGCCCTCATCGAGCAGGAAGCTCCGCAGGTCGCACCGGCCGGCCGCGAGCAGGTCGGGCAGCGACCGACCGAGGAGCCC
>NZ_CAUVXG010000107.1:0-2905 GCF_963555885.1 Protofrankia sp. Cr2 | reverse complement strand
GGGGGCCACGGCTCCGTGACTGACGCCCCGCTGCTCGACCGGGCCGCGACCTGCTACCTGCGGGCCGGGCAGGTTGCCGAGGCCGCGCGCTGCTACCGGGACGCCGGCCTGTTCCCGCGGTCGGCGGATCTGTACGCCCAGCTCGGCCGGCACCGGGACGCCGCCGCGGACTACACCGCGGCCGGTCTCGTCCACATGGCAGTTTGGACACTTGCGCATGAGGTGGGTGACCCGGCCGCGGCTCGGGCCTTGCTGCTATCTGACCCGGCCGGACCGGCCCACCAGGCTGAACCGGCGGTCGCGGCGATGTTCGACGCCCTGTTGCGTCGACTGGTGCTGGCCCGCTGCGACGTCGCGGACGGGCTGCCCGACCGGCACATTCTTCCCGTGCTCGCCGACGTCCAGGCGATGCTGGCCGAGCCGTCGGTTACCGAACCCGCCTGGCCGGCGAACTCCGTCAGCCGCCGGATCGAGGAATGGGCGGTTGTGCTGGCCGAGGCCGCCTACCGCTATGACCAAGTCGCACTAGTCTTCGCCGCGGCTGTGCGCGGCCGGCGCGCCGGTGCGGAACAACGCTGGGCCGAATGGTCCGCGCGGGTGCTGCACACCGAACTGACCCTGCCGTCCGGCGCTGTGCCAACAACAGCAGCCGGGCCCACGACCAGCCTGTCCGCGGGGTAGCCGATGGCTCTGAATCCCGATCCTCCAGCGTCCGGTCAAGGGCGACATCCTTTCGGTGTCCACGAGATTCGGCCGGACGAGGTTCCCGTTCCGCAGGCATCCCCGCTACCGGAGCCCAGCCCCCAGGAGCCCACGCCTCCGGACGCGATCCCGATCCCCCAGAACGGATCGGCGATCCGCCCGGACTCGTCCACTGGACCGGACGGGTCCGCTGACTCCGCCGGCCTTTCTGCGCAGGTGGTGGAACTCGCAGGCAGGTTCGGCTCCGCATCCGCTGCGCTGGTGTTCGCCGGCTCACTCGTGGCGACCGGGCACCGTGACAGCATCCAGTTCCTGCGGGCCGACGGACCGGAGGAACCGTCAGGCGTCCCGACCGTCGCCGGTTCCGGTGGCTGGTGGGTGGCCGTAGAAATGGCCCTCGACCTGGGCCGGGAGTTGGTGTCAACCGCGTCCGGCCGGCTGTTCGTCCACGCCGACGGATGGTTCCGGCCCGACCGTGGCTGGGGCGCCACGCCGGTCGCCCCGGTCGCCTCGGTCATATCGGACGGCGACCGTGGGGCGGTACCGACGTTCGGGCTCCGTCCGGTGAGCGTCGTCGAAGTGGTCCGGACCGCCGGACTCCACCCGGTGGCGGCCGGCACATCCACCGAGGCCGTGGTCCTGCTGCCCGGTGCGCTGGCCGGCGAGGTCATCCAACGTGCCCTGGAGCTGGGGCTGTCGGTGAGCTACCGGCCGGTCCGGCTGGATCCGCTGTTCGACGCCCCGCTGCACGACACCCCGCTGCCCGGGGCTGCTGCCGGACCGTTCGGCGGCGGCCGGGTCGCCACCGAACTGCGGCTGTCTCCTGCGTCGGGGGAGGCGCTGCCCGCGTCACTGCCCATGTCGCTGCTGACCGCACTGAACCGCGACCCGTTCATGCTGGTCTGCCGGGCCACCGGCGACGGGCTGCTCGTCCAGCACGCCATGGCGTCCGCCCTGCCCGACCCGGTGCTCGCCGATCTGCTGCTCGCCGACCTGGTGGACACCGGCACTTGGGTGCTGGCCGACAGCTCGTTCGGCTGCTGGCGGCTGGTCGGCCTGGGTGAGCCCAGCGACGGAGCCGCGCTCGTCCGGCTCGCCGACGGCTACCCGTTGGAGCCACCGGACCGGACCATTCCGGTACCGGACACCACGTCGTTGCGGCTGGATGGGCGGCTGGACGGGCGGCCGGATGGGCAGCCGGTCGCGATCGTGCCGGGCCGCACCAGCGGTGTGGACATCGCCGCGGCGCTCCTCGACGACGCCGATCTCGCTGGCGTCCCGCCGCTGTTGGAGGGCCACCCACTCGCCGAGATCGCGTTCGTCGTCCGCGGCCGGGACAGGCATCTGCTGCTGGCCCCCGGCGGTTTGCTCGAACGGCTGCCGGTCGGTGAACCGCTGTACCGCCTCGGCCCGGGTCCGCTGTTCCTGCCGGTCGGCTACCGGACGCGCCCGCGACTGCCCGAGACCGCCCGCCAAGCCCTGTTCGGCGCCGTGGACGACGTTGCCGTGGTGGCGCTGCCGGACCGGGCCGTCGCCTTCGACCTGCGTGCCCGCCAGCCGGTCTGGACGTTGTGGGCCGGCCCTGGCCCCGATCTGGACCTTCAGCTCCCACCGGAGACCGTCGCGGCGCTGGCCGACGTCGACGCACAGGTCACCCCGCGCCCACCCGAGGCGGTGCCGGTTGCCGCGCCGACACCGCAACCGCCCGCCGGCGGCGTGCAACGTGCCCGGGAGCTGTGGAAAAGGCTGCGCAACCGCGTCTCGGCCGCACCGTCGGCACCGCGTACCTGGCTGGATGACGCGCTCGAGGCCGAGCTTGCCGACAACCTTGTCGGGGCTGCCGCGCTCCATGAACGCAACGGTGACCCGCTGCGGGCCGCCCATCTCTACGAACGCGCCGCCCGCCAGAACGGAGCCCCCACCTCGCCGTGAGGCCCCACCGTCGTCCGAACCCCGCGCTGGCGGGCCGGCGGGCGAGCGGTCGTCCGAGCCCCGCGTCGGCGGTCGCTCGAACGATGTGACTTTCGTGCTGCTCCGATAGCAGTGGATTCACATCCTTCGGCCGGCGGGCGAGGGCTCGCTCGAGCCCCGCGCCGGCGGTCGGCGGTTGTCCACTCCAGGAGGCCCGCCGCCACGGGGCTGGTCGTCGGTGGTCGGGGTGAGCAGGGCGTGGATGGTGTCGGTGAGGGTGGCCGGGTCGGGG
>NZ_CAUVXG010000106.1:0-5914 GCF_963555885.1 Protofrankia sp. Cr2 | reverse complement strand
GGTGGGGGCCACGGGTGTGGTCGCGGCGGTGACGGGTGCGGTCGGTGCCGACGCCCTCGTCGGCGCCCGGGTCAGCAGCGCTGCGCCGGCTGTCGCGACGATACCGATCACCAGCGCCACGCCGGCCAGCTTGACAGCTGCCCTGGGTATGACCGGGACCTGTTCGAAGACGGCATCGAGCTGGCCCTCGACTGCCTGTTGGTCGGCTCCGCTCGTCCGGGCTTCGTACGTTCGGGCCTGGTTCGTTCGGGTTTCGTCGGCCCGGGTTTCGTCGGTTCTCGCGTAGAGCAGTCGGACGGGGTGGCGCACCATGGTGCCGCGCAGGAACGGCCGCACCGCCCGTGCCTTGAGGAACACCTCGCCGGACCCGCCCGGTTGGACCTCGATGCTCGTCGGCGCGAGGGCGTAGCCGAGCGCGCCGTCCTCGTCCGGGACGGACAGGCGCAGTAGGGCCGGGGCGGTGCCGCGATTGTCGAAACGCGCGATCCAGCGGGCTGTCCACCGCCCGCGCCGTATCTTCGTGGTGATGACGGCAGCCGTGATCTCGTGAATCGCGCCGACCGTTATGTCGCCTTCTTCGACGGCCACCCAGTTGCGGTTCTCCCGCGAGCGGCACCGTAACGCGAACGGTATCTTTCCCACAGGTGTCCCCGGGCCGGTCGGCGGCCGGAACAGCAGTTGAACGGTTTCCTCAACCCCGCGGGTGACCGAGATCTCCGCCGGGATGACCTCGGCCCACCCCGACGCCGCCCCCAACACGTCAAACGTGTACCGCTCGACGAGGTCGCCGTCGTAGCGGACCATCGCCGTCGTCTGTATCAGTTCACCCGGCCGGACCTGCAACCGGGTCTCGTGGAGACGAAGTTCCGGATCCATACCGACTCCGTTCCCTCCAGCTCCCTACAGCCCCGGCCACCGTGCACGTCCCGCGGCCCCTGTTCACGTCCCCGCCTGCTACCGACCTACCCACGACCGGACGATGTGGAATGACCCGACCATACGACGGTTCGACCCGCCTGGGCACACCGGCCGCAGGTCGTTGCCCGCAGGGACGGTCCGAGCACCCGACGGTGCGGACAACTCTGCCCTTTCGGTTCGTTCCCCACGGCCGGGATGGCCTCTACCATGGCCCTTGCCTTGTGATTCCTGGGGGGAGAAGCCCATGACCGACCCTTCGGCGAGCGTGTCCGAAGTCGAGTGGTTCGCCGAACGGTATGAGGAACTCGTCCGTAACGTCGAGCTTTTCGTCCGGGGTAAGCGGGATGTCATTCGCCTGGCCCTGGTGTGCATGGCGGCCGAGGGCCACCTGCTCATCGACGATGTTCCCGGTGTCGGTAAGACCTCTCTTGCCAAGGCCGTCGCGAATTCCATCGACGGAACGATGCGCCGGATCCAGTTCACCCCCGACCTGCTTCCCACCGATGTCACCGGTGTGCAGGTCTGGGACGAGCGCACCCGGGAGTTCGAGTTCCGGCCCGGAGCGGTGTTCGGGAACATCGTGCTGGCCGACGAGGTCAACCGCGCCTCACCGAAAACGCAGGCGGCGCTCCTGGAGGTCATGGAGGAACGCCAGGTCACGGTGGACGGCGTCTCCTACGAGGTAGCCCGGCCCTTCATGGTCATCGCAACCCAGAACCCGGTGGAACACGGCGGTACCTACGATCTCCCCGAAGCCCAGATCGACCGGTTCATGATCCGGATGGAAATCGGCTATCCGCGCCACGAAGCCGAGGTGGAGATCCTGGAGAACCGGGCCCGCGGTCAGACGCTCAATGAGGTGAACCCGGTACTTTCCAGCGCCGAGGTAGTCCGGATGGCCGATATCGCGCGCCGCGTCCATCTTTCCCCGGCGGTGCTCGGTTACATCGTCACGATCACTGCGGCGACCAGGCGTATGCCCGAACTTCGCCTGGGCGTGAGCCCACGTGGTGGGCTCGCGCTCGCGGTCGCGGCGCAGGCCCACGCGGCGGCTGACGGACGGTCGTTCGTCACTCCGGACGACGTGCGGACGCTCGTCCCGTTCGTGCTGGGCCACCGGATGCTGCTGCGACCCGAGGCGGAGCTGGCCGGCGGCACCGCAGCGAGCCTGCTCGGTGGGCTCACGGCGTCGGTCCCGGTGCCAGATCAGCGGGTGGTTCACTAGATGATCACCCGGTCGGGCTTCGCCGTCGCCGCGGCCGTGGTCATCCTCGGCCTGTCCGGTGCGCTGCTGGACTACCCGGAGCTGGTCGTGTTCGCTCTCGGGGGTCTGGCCGCCCTGCTCGTTGCGGCTGCCTGGATGCTCATCACCCCGGAGGTCACCGTCGTCCGGGAGATCCAGCCGCTGCGGGTGGCCGAGGGCGAGGGCGCCCGGGGTCTGCTCACCGTGACCAACTCCGCGCGGCGGCGCAGCCCGCCGTTTCTCGCCAGCGAGGCCGTGGGGGAGCGCCACGTCGCGGTGACCCTGCCCAGTCTGGCGCCGAATCGCTCGGTCGAGACCGCCTACCCGCTACCCACCGACCGCCGCGGCGTGTACCAGGTGGGTCCCCTCACCATCGGTCACAGCGATCCGCTCCGGCTCATGCACATCGGACGTTCCTACGCCTCCCGGTCGGAGCTGAAGGTGCATCCTCGGCTGCACCCGGTGGCGCCGCTACCCACCGGCGGCTCCCGGGACATGGACGGGCCCACGACGAGCACGGCGCCGCTCGGTGGCGTCGCCTTCCACAGCCTGCGGGAGTACGTCCGCGGCGATGATCTGCGGCTCGTGCACTGGCGGTCGACCGCCCGCACCGGGAAACTCATGGTCCGTCACAACGTGGTGCCCAACGAGCCGCGGCTGATGGTCGTGCTCGACACCAGCACCGCCCCCTACAGCTTGGATTATTTCGAGGACGCGGTGCGCGTCGCCGCCTCCCTTGCGATCTCCGCCCGGGACCATGGCTTTCCGGTCGAGGTACGGACCACCGGCGGGGTGTGCGCGGTGGCCGACCGCGGGGCGGCCGAACGGGGGTCGATCCTCGACCTGTTCGCGGATGTGCGCGCCGCAGACGACGACCCCGGGCTCGGGGCGCTGTCCGGCATGCTGCCGCGGGAGGACGGCGTGGCGCTCGGCGTCGTGACCGGGCAGGCGCCGGCCGCGATGCTCGCGGCCATCTCCATGGTCCGCAGCCGGTTCACGATGGCGAGCCTGGTTCAGGTTGGCGAGGAGCATGATCGTCCCGGACCCTCGGTGCAGGGAGCCATGGTCGTGAACGTCCGGACCAGCCAGGACTTCGCCGCCGTCTGGAACGCGAGGGTACGTCGGTGAGCGCGATACGGCCGCGGGTCGGCCAGCTCGTGCTCGTCGCGGCCGTGATGGTGCTGGTGGCGATGGTTTTCGGTCCGTTCTTCGCCGGTGCCGGCTACCTTGTGCCGCTCGGTGGTTCCGTCGTGCTCGCCACGGTCGTGGCGGCCGTCGTGTCGGTACGGATCCGTCGTCTCGACGTCACACTCCTGCTGGCGACCGGCGCTGGCCTGCTGTTCGCCCTGCTTGCCCTGTTCCCGTCCCGATGGGGGAGCGGGCTGCCGGGTTCGGTCCTCGCGGCGTTCGGCCGTGGCCTGCGTGACGGCTGGGCCGACATGCTCACCGCGGGGCTTCCGGCGGATCCGACCGGCGAACTGTTGATCGTCCCGGCGCTGCTGCTGTGGATCGCAACGGCTGTTGGCGTCGTCGTTGCGCTGCGGACCGACGCCGTGCTCGCTCCGTTGCCGCCGCCGATCGTCGCGTTCGCCACGGGCCTGCTGCTGGTTGCTGCGCGCGGCCGCTCACAGGTATGGCTGGCCGGCGCCATCCTGCTGGTCGGGGGAGCGCTGGCGCTCGTCCGGGCATCCGATCGATCCAGTTCCCACGACGGGTCGAGTGCTGGCCGGTCGGGTGCCGGGCAGACAGGTTCTGAACAGGCGCGTGCTGGGCAGGCCGGTGCTGGGCAGGCCGGTGCTGGGCGCTGGTGGCAGTGGCTCACCTCGGGTCGGCTTGCGTTCGGCTTGCCCGTATTGATCATCTTTGTCGTCGTCGGCACACTCGGTGCCGCGGTCCTGCCGATCGCGGATGGTTCCGATCGGTTCAACCCGCGTGACCACCGCCATCCCCCGGTGCAGGTGACCTCGGCGCTCAACCCGCTGGTGAACGTCAAGGCCCAACTTCAGGCCGATCAGGTGGAGCCGCTGTTCACCGTCCACCTGGCCTCGACCGAGCGTCTGCAGGTCGACCGCATCCGGACGGCTGCTCTCGGTGACTTCGACGGTGCCAGCTGGACCGACGGTGCGACATTCGTGGCAACAGGTCGGACGTTGCCCGACGATCCCGTCGCGCAGACCCTGCGCGGCGCCACCGTTGATGCCGAGGTCACCGTCGATCGGCTCGACGGGGTGTTTCTGCCCTCGCTCGGGCGCCCGGTCGGCATCACCGACATCGGTGGCGGTAACGGCGGCGGTAGCGGCGCGACGATGGCGTTCGCACCGGATTCCGGCGTTCTGGCGATGACGACATCCCCGGGGCCCGGCCTGCGCTACGATCTGCGCTCGGTGGTTCCCAATCCCACCGACGCGGAGAAAGCCGCGGCCAAACCCCTCAACGACCCGTCGGTGACGCGCTACCGGGCGTTGCCGGGAGCCGTGCCAGCCGACCTGACGCAACTCACCGACGGCATCATCGACGGCGCGACCAATCCGTACGACAGGCTGGTGAGGATTCAGGCGTATCTGCGGGACCCGAAGAGGTTTCCGTACGATCTCGGCGCCGCGCCCGGTCACTCCTACGGCGCAGTCTCCCGGATGCTCGCCGTCGACACCGACAGCGCCCAGTTCCGTCGCAGCTACGCCGAACAGCACGCGGCCGCGTTCGCGCTGATGGCACGGATCGCGGGTTTCCCGTCCCGAGTCGCCGTCGGCTATCTGCTCGACCAACGGTCCGCAACCGGGCCCGACACGTTCCGGGTGACCACCCGCAACGCCCACACATGGCCTGAGGTCAACCTCGCCGGTCTCGGGTGGGTGGCGTTCGAACCGACCGATGTCAGCAACCTGGTGACCAAGCTGCCACCGGCCGACCCGAATCTCTCCAATGGCGGGCCGGCAGACAAGCCGCCGTCCTCGGCGGAGCCGGCGCCCCCGGTGATCCAGCCGGAGCTCTCCACCACCGGTACACCGGGCGGCGGGGGCGGCAGTGGTGCGGCCCGGACGACGGTCTGGTTCGGCCTCGCCGTCCTCCTGGGCATTGTGCTGATTCTGTTACTGATTGTAGGCGAGAAGGCACGAAGGCGCCGGCGCCGGCAGCATTCCGGGCCACCCTCGGCTCGTATCGGCGGCGCTTGGCGTGAGGTGCGCGACAGGCTCTCCGAATGCGGCCTGCCGAGATCACATGCCCTGACCACGCGGGACGTGGTGGGGCGCACCCGTGATCTGCGCGCTGTGGGCGCGGCCGGGGAGCAGATGGAACAGCTCGTGCCGGTGGTGAACGCGGCATTGTTCGCCGAAACCGAGCCCGGCGAGGCCGATGCCCGGCGCGCCTGGGAGCTCACCCGACTCGCCTGCCGTGAGCTCAACCGCGCGGGTGGGCTGCCCCGGCGGGTGCGGGCGATGGTCGATCCCCGGCCGTTGCTCCCAGGCGGCAACTAGTGATCATTTTTTGGCTCCGGCTTCCCACTGACGTGAGGTGATGGAGATGCGGCGTCGAGGGCTTACGCGTCCGGCGCGGGGTGCCAGGCTGGGTACCAGATTGGGCGCCGCACTGGCCGGTGTCGTTGTTCTGGGTGCGTTGGTGGCTGGTTGGTTGGGGGATGTTCCGGCGCGGTCGGTGGCGTTGGATGACGGGTCGGCGTGGTTGGTGTCGTCGGTGGGTCAGGCGGCGTTGGTGGATGGGTCGTCCGCGCAGGTGGTGGCGCAGGTCAAGGTC
>NZ_CAUVXG010000105.1:2121-6558 GCF_963555885.1 Protofrankia sp. Cr2 | reverse complement strand
CAGTCACCGAAGGCATCCGGCTCTGTCACGCCGACTATGCGGTGATTCTCGATGGTGATCTGCAGCATCCACCGGAGGTGATTCCAGAGCTCTTCGCAGCGGCCGGCTCCGGCGACGTCGATGTTGTCGTCGGCAGCCGTTACGTCCACGGCGGTAGTGCCTCGGGCCTGGCGAACGGGCGCCGTCGACTCGTGTCATCCGGTGCGAACCTGCTGTCCCGTATGCTTTTCCCGCTGCGGCTGCGTGGCGTGTCCGACGTCATGAGCGGGTTCTTCCTCGTCCGGATCGCGGCGCTGGACCTCGACCGGCTCCGGCCGGACGGGTACAAGATCCTGCTTGAGCTGCTGGTTCGTTCCGGTCGCCTGCGCGTCGTGGAGGTCGGCTACGTATTCGGCGAACGGCATGCCGGATCGTCGAACGCCTCGATGTCCGAGGGGGTCCGCTTTGCACGGCGGCTGTTCTCACTCCGGCTGCCCCGGGCGGCGCGGTTTGCGCTCGTAGGCGCATCCGGGACGTTCCCGAACGTTTTCGGAACGGCGTTTCTGCACCACGGTGGCATGCATTATCTGCCCGCGGCGGTGATCGCTACCCAGGTCGCCATCCTGTGGAACTTCGTCGGCTGTGACCTGCTCGTCTGGGAGCGCGGAAACCAGTCCAGACTTCGCCGTTACCTGCCGTTCGCACTACTGAACAACGTCGATCTAGTCGTCCGCCTCCCGCTGCTCGGACTGTTTGTGGAGCGGTGGCATATCAGCGTCGAGACGGCCACCGTCACGACCCTGGCAATCGCTGTGTCTGTTCGTTACGTGTTGGTCGACCGGATCGTCTACGGCGAGCATCGACCGACAGTGCGAAACCCGTTCCGGTCGCCCGGCTGGCGGCGCAGACGGTCGATCACCGGGGCCACCGGGGAGGCCGAGGCATGATCCGGCGGACAATCCCGACCAGGAGTGGTGGAAATGTTTAGGGGAGGACGTCGGAGGTCGGGACGCAGGCGTGTCCTGACGGGACTTCTCGGGATCGCATCCATCCAGTTCGCGGCGCTGCTAGTCGTCAATCCAGGCACGGCGAAAGCTGTCAGCTGCCCGGACACACAATGGGCCGGCGACTATTTTTCCAACATGACACTGGCTGGGCCGGCAGTGGGCTCGCGTTGCGACGACGACATCAGTTTCGACTGGGGCGAGGTGGGGCCCGGAATCGGGGGTCTGGGCGGGTCCGGGTATTCGGTCCGGTGGACCCGTACGGTCTACCTGGAGCCGGGTGAGTACGGCTTCACCGCGACCGCGGACGATGGAATCCGCGTTCTCCTGGACGGCAGTACCGTCATTGAGGGATGGAAGGACCAGGGGCCGACCACCTATACCGCCAGCCCCTCGGTGGCAGCCGGGCAGCACACGATAGTCGTGGAGTACTACCAGAACGGCGGTGGGGCTCGTGCCGAGTTCAGCTACGCCCCGCCGGTGCCGCCCCCGTCGAGCTGTGCGCCCGCCCAGTGGACGGCGGCGTATTTCTCCGGGACGGCGCTTGCCGGTGCTCCGCGCGGGCGGTGTGAGGATGCCATCAGCCATGACTGGGGAACCGGCACACCGGACGTCCCCGGCATCCATGCGGACAACTTCTCGGTTCGGTGGACCCGGACCGAGAAGTTCTCGGCCGGCACCGTCACGTTCACCGCCGAGGCCGACGACGGCATTCGGGTTTACATTGACGACACCCTGGTGATCGACCAGTGGCGGGACCAGGGGCCGACCACCTTCACCGCCAGCCCGACGGTCACGGCTGGCGACCATACGGTCAAAGTCGAGTACTTCGAGCACGGCGGTGGCGCAGTCGCCCAGGTGTCGTACGCCGCCGCGGCTCCGCCGTCGTCGTTGACCTGCCTGTCCACTCAGTGGGCGGCGTCCTACTTTCCCAACAGAACCCTGTCGGGAGCACCGAAAACTGAACGCTGTGAGAGCACACTCAGTTACGATTACGGTGAGAACGGGCCCGGTGTCGATGGCGTCGGACCGTACAACTTCTCGGCGCGCTGGAGTCGGACCGACCAGTTCAGGGCCGGGAACAGCACGTTCACGGTGACGGCGGACGACGGCGTCCGGGTCTATGTCGACGGCACGCTTGTCATCAACCAATGGCAGGACCAGGGGCCGACCACGTACACGGCCACCGCGCCGGTCACCGCCGGAAAGCACGTCGTGAGCGTCGAGTACTACCAGGGCGGCGGCGGCGGGCTCGTGCGGGCCGGCTACACCGGTGGGGGAGCCGCGGGGGACGTTCCGCCGCCGCCACCGGGTGGTTGCACGGGTGACTGTCAGGGTTCCTGGCAGACTCTGCCCTACGATTCTCCGGTCCGCTCGGTACACGCCACGGTGCTGCGCACGGGGAACGTTCTGCTCGTCGCCGGATCCGGCAACAACGGGACGGCGGCGGCAGACAACCAGTTCGTCTCGAAGATCTGGAATCCGTCGAACGGCGATTTCGCCGATGTCCCCACCCAGGAGGATCTCTTCTGCGTCGGGCACACCCAGCTTCCCGACGGACGGATCCTGCTGGCTGGCGGTACCCTCGCCTACCCCACACCCACCACGAACTACAAAGGTCTGGCAAGCAGTTACATCTTCGATCCGATGACCGGCACGTATACCAAGACGAACGACACACCGGGCGGTGGGCACTGGTATCCGTCACTGGTGAACCTCGGAAACGGTTCGGTGTTCGCCACGGGTGGGCTCAACGAGAACGGTTCCGGAAACGTCGCCGTCGAGATGTTCGACCCGACGAAGGGCCAGTGGAAGCCGTTCAACGAGGTACCGCAGACATACTTCTACTGGGGTCTGTACCCCAACATGGTGCTGATGTCGGACGGCCGGCTCTTCTACGCCGGTACGCACACCTTCGGCAATGCGCTCCCGGACACCTCGGGGTCTGAGATCTACGACGTCGACACCGGGACGATCACTGATGTACCGGGGCTGCGGGACATCGATTTCCGGGATCAGGGCGCCACGGTGCTCCTGCCGCCGGCCCAGGCCCAGAAGGTGGCGGACTTCGGCGGCGGAAACTCCTACAGCGACCTCGACCCGACAAACCATACGGACATCATCGACCTGAGCAAGGAAGATCCGCAGTGGACGGCCGGGCCGGACCTGCCGGCGGCGAAGATGTATGTGAACGCCGTCATCCTGCCCGACGGCAAGGTGTTCGAGACCGGCGGCGCGAAGCACAACTATCCCCAGTACGCCGTACATGAGGCGTCCATGTACGACCCGGTCGCCAACGCCTTCACATCGCTGCCCGCCGACCCCGCCGATCGGATGTACCACTCGGAGGCATTCCTGCTGCCGGACGGCCGGGTGGCGACCATCGGGAACAACCCGGCCACCGGTGATTTCGACCTCGGTATCTCCATCTATTCCCCCTGGTACATGTCCAGGGACCGCCCGACCATTTCCAACGCCGGCGACCAGTTCGATTACGGATCGACGCAGAAATTGGCTGTGAGTGGGAACATCGGTCGCGTCACACTGATTCGCCCGGCGTCGGTGACTCATCAGTCCGACCCGAACCAGCGGAGTGTCGACCTGCCGCTGTCCGGAACGGGCACGGACATCAGCGTGACCGTGCCGGACAACCCGAACCTGCTGCCGGCCGGCTATTACATGATGTTCGCCCAGGATATGAACGGAGTACCGTCCGTGGCCAAGTGGGTGCATGTCGGATGACCAGGAAAAGAATCCTGCTCGGTGCGGCCGCCGTGCTGTGCGTCGCCGTGGGCCTGCTCGTCACCCTGCGCGTGACCGGGTCGACGTCGGGCACACGGGCCGGCGGGCAGGTCCGTGTGGTCGCGGTCGAGCATTCCGTAGGTCCCGGCAACCGGGACCTCAGCGGTCGGGTGCAGCCACATGGAAATGGCAGACCGTCCCCGGCGACACTGTGGGTGGACGGCTGTGACCACAACTACGCGGACGCGGGCGGTAATTCCAACGTCTGTGTTCCGAAGGTCGCTCCCGGTGGCCGCGCGGTCGACTGTGATTTCCTGCGAGCAGCCGGATTCGGCCCGCTCACGGTAATCGGCGTGGACAGCAAGCATCTCGCCGGACCCGGAAAGACAGCTTCTCGCGGCGAGACCGTCTGCGCATCCTGATTCCATTGGGGCCTCCGGCCGCGCAAAGGACAGGATCGCGCGGCCTTTGGCCATGGTTCTCTTGGGGCCTCCGGCCGCGCAAAGGACAGGATCGCGCGGCCTTTGGCCGGGCAGCGACAGGAAGGTCGGGGAATGTCCCTGCGATTCAATGCCCGGGTCGGGCGTCCTCGACCCGCCCGCCGCTGGATCGTTGCCGTGGCATTGTGCTGTCTGGCCGGGTGTGCGTCCTCGCCCGCACGGGAGGCAGCACACCCGGCGGTCTCCGGTGGCCCATCGATACCTCCGTCGGC
>NZ_CAUVXG010000105.1:0-1847 GCF_963555885.1 Protofrankia sp. Cr2 | reverse complement strand
ATCGAATGTCGTGCCGGCGGCGGGCGGGTGGCACGGCACCGTTGCGAAGGTGTCCAGGCCCCGGCCTTCGTTCACACTGACCGACACCTCTGGGCGGAGTTTCGACTTTGCCAAGGAGACCGCCGGCCGGGCCACGCTTCTGTTCTTCGGCTATACCAACTGCGCGGATGTCTGCCCGACGACAATGGCTGATATCGCCGCGGCCAAGCAACTGGTGAGCCCGGCTGTCGGCGGAGCGGTCACCGTCGTCTTCGTCACGACCGATCCCGGCCGTGACACAGCGGGAGTGCTCCGGCGCTGGTTGAACCAGTTCGATGCCACCTTCGTCGGGCTCACCGGTTCACCAGCGCAGCTTGATGCCGCGCAGCAGGCGGCCGGCGTCCCGCTCGCGAGCGCGCAACAGGTACCGGGTGGCCGGTACAGCGTGGCGCATGCGGCCCAGGTCGCCGGCTATGGCGCCGATGACACCGAACACGTTCTTTATTTTGCCAGTACCAAGGTCGCAGACTATGCGGCCGACTTCCCGCGGCTGGTCGCCGTCTCGTGAGAACTCAGGTAGGAATCTGTGAATCCCAGCCAGGTACTTGCCCCGCCACCGCCGCTGCGAACCCGTTTGGACAGCCCATCCGGACGGCCGCGTTTCGTGGTGAGCGGTGGGATGAGCGTGTTCATCCGCGTCGCATTGTCGGTCGTGTTCGCGTGGTTTCTCGGGGTGGGGGGCCAGGTCGCGTACGGATACTCGGTCGTTGCCACGATATTTCTCGTACAAGGTCTTGACCGGGACTTCACCGGGTGGCGCCGGCAGGCCGGCTGGTTGTGGTCCGAGACGGCTCGCATGTCGACCGAGGCGGTCGGCTGGCTCATCTTCGTCGAGCTGACGGCAAACGACCGGAGCGCTCCGGTGGTCGGACAGGTCAGCATCCACCAGGCGGTCGTCACCCTGGTGAGTGCGCTGGTGGTGGTTTCCGGGCACGTGGTGGTCGGCACCTGGCTTGTCGCCGTACAGACCGACCCGACGCCACGTGCGCGCTTCCTTCGCGGCTGTCTCGTCCTGCCGCTAGTTCCGCTACTTGTAGCGACGACCCGTGCGCTGTATCTGAACCGCGGCGACGTGGCACTCGCCGGGTGGACCGCCGTGTCGCTCGCGATGCTGTTCGTCGCCGGGTTGACCCTGGTCCGGGCGCAGTACGGCTGGCAGCGGCCCGAACGGGTTGACCACGTGCACCTGGAGGACCGCGCGCCGGCCCGGCACACCTTTTCACTGATCGTGCCCGCACGGGAGGAGCCCGTCCTCGGCCGTACCCTGGCCCAGCTACTGGCCGGTGCTTACCCGCCGGACCTCTTCGAGCTCGTCGTCGTGGTATCCGACGACGAGGTCGACCGACAGACGCGTGCAGTCGCCCAGGATTTCGCCGACCGTCACCCCAATGTCAAGCTCGTGACGCCGCGGAGCGCAATGCGCAGCAAGCCGCTTTCACTGGAGGATGCGCGGAAGTACTGTCAGGGCGATCTGATCGGTATCGTCGACGCGGAGTCGCTGGTCGCCGGCGGGTTGCTCGCCTACGTGAACACACTCGCCGTCAATCATCCCGAGATCGGGATTTTCCAGGGCGGCGTCCAGCTGATGAATGTCCGCGGTGCGGGCTGGCAGCGACCGGAATCGGCCGGGCCGTTGCGCGCGCTGGCGTCCTGGCTCAACAGCGCCACATCGTGGTGGCGGGCACGTAACTGCCTGGAGTACTACATCTGGTTCATGTCGAGGTTGCGCTATCAGGCGGTGGCGCGTTTCATTCCGCTCGGCGGTAACACGGTATTCATCCGGCGCGAGGTTCTCGACGGGCTGGGCG
>NZ_CAUVXG010000104.1:0-6325 GCF_963555885.1 Protofrankia sp. Cr2 | reverse complement strand
GGGTGCCAGGACGGTGACGTGGGGGCGGTAGCCGCCCTGGGTGGGCAGGGTGTCGGTGTGCAACGCGCGGGTGATCAGTTCGATGAGGGCGTCGGCGCGGCGTCGGGCCGGGGAGCGGCGGTCCCGTTCCCCACCGGTGTCAGCCGTGTCGCCCGCAGGGCCCGTACTGTCGGCACTCCCCGTGGTGCCGGCGTTGTCGGCACCGCCCGCACCGCCCGCGCGTTCGGCGTTGGCGGCGCCGGCACCGTCGGGGTTGGCCGCACCGTCGGGGTTGCCGGCGGGGCGGGGTGCGGTCAGTGGATCCAGTGCCGCCCGCAGGATCGCGGCGGCCTCGGCGTCCAGGGTCCCCCGAATCCGGGTGGTGCCCGCCCCGGTGTCGGTCAGCCACAACTCCCGCACCTCGGCGGGATCCTTCTCCCGTTCCGGTGTCGGGTCCTGATCGGCCAGCCGGGTGATCAGGAACGCGCCCAGGCGGGTCAACTCCGCCGGGTCGAACACCTCGGCCTGGGCGAGCAGGAACGCCTGCGCGTCCCCGACCGTCGCCGCCGGGGTACCCGCGGGTAGCCCGCGCACAGTTCGCACGATCGCCCACGCCTGCTCGGCGGAGATGATCCCGGCGCGCAGGGCGTGGCCGGTCGCGGCCTGTGGCCCGTCCAGGGCGGCGGCGAGCTCGACGAGCATCCGCGCGTCCCCGGGGCGTAGCCGCAGCCGGTGTCGTAGCAGGGCGGCGGTGCTGGTGGCGCCGTGGCGGGCGGCCAGGTCGCGGCCGTCGGCGTCGCGGACCAGCCGTAGCCGTAGTGCCGCCATCGTGGCCAGGAGCCGTTCGCCGTCCTCCAACGCGGCGAGCAGCTCGGCATCCGACAGCGACCACACCGACGTCTGGGCCAGGGTGTTCATGGCGGTGGCGACCGCGTCCAGCCCGGTGAGCACGGGATGCTCCCGGTCCGGGGTGGTGGCGGCGGCGCTCTGCATAGATCAACGATAACCCGACATGCCCCCAAAGTCGAACATATGTTCGTACAGGGTGCGAATATTAGCCCGGTCGCCGTGGGCTCCACCACGCCGGCCCGACGACAGGGGAGCAACCCGCCCGGAACCCGGCGCCCGGCGACACGACGGCCGCACCCGCAACCCAACTGTGCGCACGACAAGGAGACCATGACCAGAATGACTGGCCTGTGATCAAGGGGACGAGTCCGCCACCCCAGTGAAAGATCCGGGCCGGGGAACGCACGCAGCGATACCCGCGGAGGCGAGTCAGTTGGCGGACCGCTCCAGGTGCCGGTCGAGTCCACGTGCCTCAGGGACGGCAAGCAGGGCCAACCGCGCTTGGCCTGCGTCCGGAAAGCGCTGCTCCGGGTCTCGTGCGGTCGCTTTAGCAACAACCCGGGCCAGCTCTGATGAGCACTCGAGGACGGACGTGTCAAGATCCTGGGTGAGAGCGCGGTAGAGCCTTGTCTCGACATCTTCATCCGGGTTCTCTCGCCCACCGAGGAGTACGTACAATACCTTGCCAAGAGAATAGATGTCGGTTCGATGGTCGACCTGTTCGCCCCGAATTTGTTCGGGCGACATGTAGGCCGGCGTCCCGATAGGCAGGCCCGGAATCATCGTCGAGAATTCTTCGTCAGTTGAATCGCCAGGGTCCACGATATGCCGGGCTACCCCAAAGTCGATCATTATTGGCTCACCGAAAGTATCCACGATGACGTTGTTCGGCTTCACGTCCAGTCGTACAATCCCGAGTTCGTGCAGGTATTCGATCCCGCCTAATAATGACACTGCCAAGCGCACGGCCGTAGCGCCGTCCGGTCGGCTCTCGCCAGTCTGCCGGCTCAAGCTGGCACCCTCGACTAAGTCCATGACAATGCCAAGCCGACCATCGACTTCTTGCAACAACTCGTAGGTAAGAACTACGTTACGGTGTCGCAGCCGCAGCGCAATCTGCGCCTCTCGACGGAATCGTGCCCGAGCCTCTCCTTCGGCGGTAGGCGCATCCAGTACCTTAATGGCACGCCGTAACCCGGTCCTTGTGTCCACCGCAGCAAAGACAGTCCCCATTCCGCCGGCACCGATGATGTCAAGAAGCTCGTACCGCCCGCCCGCCATCAACCGCTGAGCCCGAGGAACGCGGAAGTCGACACGGTCAATACCGGTTCCACCCGGCGGCGCTGCCGAGCCGACCACCGTCGTGTCTGACGTAGCGTAGACGCGAGGACCCCCTGGAGGACGGGGGGTAGGCCGCACATCAGCAGGCAGTGGAACACCGAGAAGCTCTACACTTTCTCGTTCGCTGGTTCGTGCAATTCGCAGAAGCCGACGGCGCATCTCCGCACTGAGTCGATAACTCGGCGTCCGGGTAATACCGCCAAAAAGTGTTGCACCATCCCGCAGATCTGCAAGCGACTCGATTATGCCATGACGTACCAGATGCCGCAGCACCAGGTCGGCTCGGGCCGACGTCAGCGAAAGTAAGGGCGACAACGCACGCTCACCCCTGGTCACATCCTCGGCCTTGAACACCCCACCTTCGCTGCGTAGAACCCAGTCGGTGACGTAATACGCACCGAGCCGGAACCGGTCTTCCTCGACGGTGCGGCCTTGCCCGCGCTGTCGGCCAAGTATGCCTGCCAGGATCTCGGCCAGCTCCGCATACAGGGCGAAGCGATCCATATCATCCGACGAGATTCTGATGAACGGGGTACCATTATCCCATGCGAGGAGATTGTACAGTTCCTGGGTGAGCCGCCGCGGGACACCGCGCCCCTTGTACTCGAGGTAATCACAGATCAGTTCGAAAATCTGGGTGTCGACCAGCCGGCCGTTGGTCGGGCTACGGATCAGTTCGCTGAGAAGAGCGGCCGCGGCCTGCCAGAGGCACGGAACGTAGGTAGTCCAGGAAAAGACACTCTCGTAGATTCCGATACCGGATCTACCGTCAGCAACAGCTTGATCGAAAAGGTCCACGCCGGCTACAAAAACAAAGTGCACCCCAGGCGCCGTCAACACATTCTTGAACGCTGTCAGCACCGCGTTCAGGCTGACCCGTCCGTCCTCACTGCTCGTGAGTTTGTCCAGCTCATCCAGGACGACGACCACGTGGATCGGAAGGGCGGCAATGCCACGCCCACGCCTGCGGAGACGGCGACGGGCTGTCGGCTGCGCGCGGCGCAGGACCGGGCCGAACCCACCGCTCCCCACACTGCTCAGCAGTTCTACAATCCGCAGGAAATCATGTTCGACATCGGCGCCACTGTAGGTAAGAAACGATGCTTCCGTGGCCAGCGACCGGGTGGTCTTTGTACCACGCTCCAGCTTCGGTGTCAGGCCGGCGAACTGCACGGCTGCCCCCACGCCGATCGATCGCGTCACCTCACGATCTTCACTCGCCCGGGAAGTCAACGACAACGACGTCCGTGCATATGCGAGCAACACCGAGTTCCGTACAGCTGCCGGTAGAGTGACCAGCAGCCCGCTGTCGTCCAGGCTTTCCACCACTCTACGGATTACTGAGAACAAGAACTCCTCGGTACTCATCGGCCGCGCGATGTTAAGGAAAACCGGCAGGTAACGTCGCCCCGCCGTTTGGTCAACCAACTCCCGCACGCATGACCGCACCAGGGTAGTCTTCCCGGCGCCCCGGAATCCGGCTATCAGGAACGCGCCCCCGTCGGAGCGGTGAATCCGCTCCCGCAAGCTCGTGGAGAGTGCCCGATGGTGCAGGCTCGACATGATCGAATCACCGACGACCGGTCCATGCACGTACCGAAAATCGTCGTCGAGCCTTATACCGCCGGCAGAAGGCGACTGATCTGACACGCTTAGCACAGTACGCGCTCGGCTACGGGGGTGGGAAGCGAGGTCCGAGCGTACGGGTGATGGGAGGGGTGTCCCGATGCCGCAACTTCGCGGCCACTTCAGCCTGTCTTCTCACCGTCGGCGAGCGCTATCGGTGTCCCACGAACAGCGGCAGCAGCGTGCCCGTCGACGTCACCAGGCCCCGCTCCACACGATCCGAAACGATCAAACGTACGGACCGCAGACCGTAGGCAGAAAGCGACACGCCACCATGACGGCGGGCACGGGCAACCGGCCGGCCAGCAACGCAGCCCGCCGAGGTATGCCCGCCGTCAGGCGCAGCCAGCAATCATGATCAACTTAGTGTGACAGGAGCCGACGACACGACCTCCTGAAGATCAGTACATCATCCGCGGGTCGACATAGTGTTTGAATTCGAGCAGGTTGCCCGAGGGATCGCGCAGCACCACGGTCCGATGGTGTTCGACCAGCCCGGCGAAACGTACCTGTTCGGGCTGGAAGACCGCCACCTCGCGCAGTTCGACCAGGCGCAGCAGTGCGTTGAAGTCGGCACCGTCCCGGAATGTCACGCCGAAATGGCGCGGGTACAACGTCGCCTCGCCCGGTTCATAATCAGGGGTGAGGTGGCAGACAAGCTGGTCGCCGAAGAAATCGAGCGTGATCCGGTCGGGATAACGGCGGGCGAGCCGGCAACCGAGCAGGTCCACATAGAATCGCTCGGCCGCCGCCAGGTCCATCACGGGAATGGCGAGATGAAAGACATCGGCGGTGTTTCGCACGGCCCGCTCCTCTACTCGAAGGCCAGCAGCGTGTCCGAGCGGAGCCCGAGCCGCAGGGTCTCCAGGCCCACGACGTCGGCGGCGTGCACGTTTCCGAGGTTGACATCCGGACCGACCCGGCGGATGAAGTGGGTCTGCAGCGTCTTGGTGGGCGTCTCGAACACCAGTCGATCGACTGGCACGCCGGAGTCGAGGATGTCCTCGATCAGACCGAACCGCAACTGCCCGTCCGGCCGGCAGATGCCGCTGGTCCCGGTCTCACGTGCTTCCAGGATCACCATCTGGGCGCCGGCATGCAGGTCGGTCCGAATGGCGGCGATCCACCGGGACGGCGACTGACGCTCGGAACGTTCGGCATCCTTGAATCCGACCTCGCTCAGCACGACGAATTCGTCGGCGAGTTTGGCAACGTAGCTCGCCTTCTCCTCGACACCGAGGTCGATGGTCCCGTTCGACACCTCCACATACCGACAGCCCTGCTCGCGACACAGCTCCCGGAAATCGTCGAAACGACCCTGTAGAATGTGCTTTTCGAACAGGGTACCGCCGAAGAGGAAGTCGATACCCAGGCCGCGCAGGCAGTCGATCTTATCGGCCATCCCGGCTGTCACGAGCGACGTACCCCAGCCGAACTTCACCAGGTCGATATGATCGCAGAAGCTGGCGACTGCATCACGGAAATAGCCTGTCGGAAGGCCGTTGTCAATCACTATCGTAATTCCACGGAAACGCGGCTTCGGCTGGCGTGCGGGCAGGGCGAGAACGCTAGTGATCATAACGGCCACCTCCTGGAGCGGCACTTGGCTGGTCCGGGGATTCGGCCTGCGGGGCGAAATCACCACGCACGCCAAATTTCACCCCTACTGTTCCCCCATCACATGAGAGTGGCTTTAACGTCACCTGTGGAATTACTTAGAGATCGGGGCAGGAGGCGAAATTTTCGCATCCATGCGCTCATGATCATCCGGTAGATTCTTCAGTAAGCTCTCATCGGTTACCGAGGTTTCGTTAATGTTGTTCAAGAAAGATGCGAACGTGCTTGCTATTCTTGACAGCCCTCGTTCGATGGATCTGGATGAGCGGTCACCCACGGGCCACCGCCGCATGATCGACCTGTTGGAGGCTCATAGTCGGGACCAACCCCACCGCGTCTGTCTCGTAGATGCAGGCAGCGGCCGCCGCATGCACTACGACGAACTCGACGCCACAGTACGTGCCTGGTGGCGGGCATTCGACCGTGCCGGCTGCCGACCCGGACAGCGAGTGGCGATCGTCGTCGCCGACCCGGTGGATTTCGCCGCCGCCTACCTCGGAGCCATCACCAGCGGGCGCCACGCCGTCCCGCTGAGCCCGGGCGCTCCCCCGGCGGAGCTGCAGCGGATGCTCACGATGGCCGGACCTGCCCTGGTGGTGGCCGACCGGGATCTACCGCTGGCGGCCGGCGTTCAGCGGGTCGGCCCGTGCCCCGCCCGGGTCGACTACCACCCTCCGGCTCCAGCACCTGATGGACCGGCCGCCGGCGGTGGAGTCGTCCTGTCCACCTCAGGGACCACGGGGACAGCCAAGCAGATCTTCCTCGGCGAGGCACAACTCGTGCACGTCGCGCGTGCAGTGGCCGTCCATCACGCCCTTACCAGGGACGACATCGGGTTCTGTCCGCTGCCCCTGTTCCACGTCAACGCCGAGGTTGTGGGGCTGCTCGCCACCCTGACCGCGGGCGGCACGGT
>NZ_CAUVXG010000103.1:982-6758 GCF_963555885.1 Protofrankia sp. Cr2 | reverse complement strand
GCGCTGTCTTGACCGGCCACTCTAGCTGGGTTAATGCGGTGGCCGTAGCGCCGGACGGCAGGTGGCTGGCCAGTGCCAGCACTGATCGCACGGTGCGGCTGTGGAACAGCGAGGATGGAAGTCCGCGGGCTGTCTTGACCGGTCACTCCGACTGGGTGGGTGCGGTGGCCGTGGCGCCGGATGGCAGCTGGTTGGCCAGCGGCGGCGGTGATCGCACGGTGCGGCTATGGGACAGCGAGGATGGAAGTCCGCGGGCTGTCTTGACCGGTCACTCCGACTGGGTGCGTGCGGTGGCCGTGGCGCCGGATGGCAGCTGGCTGGCCAGCGGCGGCAATGACGGTACGGTACGGGTGTGGGATACAGCCAGCGGCGTATGCACGACTGCCATCCAGGTAGACGGTCCGCTCACCGGCTGCGCTATTTTTTCGGATGGTTACCGCCTCGCCGTGTTCGGCAAGGCGGGGATCTATCTATTCGCTTATCGAACTTCCGCTTATTCTTCCGGGCCTACTGATATGTCAGATGACGATACAAACACTGTCCGAGAGCTTGACGTTGATCATCGCGGTGAATCTGACGATTAACGTAAAAGCAGTAAATATTCGGCCAGCCCGTGGAATCTTGGATCCGATCATGCCGTTGACCTACGCAGACGTCGTAATGCCGCACGACATCACTGAATATGTACATACGTACATGTCGGCGATTTGTTGTGACCAACATACTGTGGCATCCGTGCCCAGAAAAATTACGTGCAGTGATTCTCCAAGAGACAGATCGGAAAATTTTCGCGATCATCGCGATGCGCGCAAGGGGAAGCAGCCATGCCGACATTGACTATCACACAGGGGCTCCCGGGTTCTGGTAAATCTACTTGGGCTCGCGACCGGGTACGGCAAATCCGGACTGAGGGACATCAGGCAGGAATTGTCGGCCGCGATATGATTAGGGATATGCTGGGAGTCGACCATTATGGAAACGATATAGATGAGCGCACGGTAACGCTTGTCCAGCATTCTCTGGTAGAGTGCCTCTTGCTCGCCAATATTGATGTCGTCGTTGACGATACTAACCTCAATCCGGTCTGCCGAGACCGGCTCAGGAATCTCGCGACCCGTGTCAGCGCTAATTTTTCTGTGGTGGACTTTACCTGGGTGGCTTTGGAGATATGCATCGAGCGGGATAAGCGTCGCCCACCTCGCGTTCCATTCGGTTGCGCTGGCGCGCAAGTGGGTGAACACGTGATCCGGGACCTGAATGTTCAGCATCTGGCGCAGTAGACTGGTTGAAAAGGGGATTTTGCGTGGCTCTCAATTGGCTAACGGAGGTCCCGAGTGGTTGATCCACGGTCGGCCTTGACGCCGATGACGGGTCGTGTCTGATCGTGCCGACCTCAGGTTACTCCAGGCCGTGCTCGGACTCGACACTGTCGATGATCCACGGATAACGGGCAGCTGGAGCGGTGTCGCCCGGCGTGGATGCTTGTTCATAGTCTCGGGTCGCTTCCCTCAACCACTGTCCAGCATGTGGACCATTTCCTCTGTCGTGTCTGTGCGCGGTCGTCGCGCCGGTACGGACGGAACATCCACTCGGGTCTTCCGCCCAGATGTCCCTGCCGCATCGATCGCTTCGGTATTACGATGTCCGCGCCGGCGTCAATCGGATGATGTTGGCCGTAGGGGAACCTGGTCCGCAGGTACCCTCGAGTTGTTCCGTCGGCGCAACGTGCAGGCTTGTAGAACTCGGCAAGCATCATTCCGGTGATGGGGTTCATCCAGCGGATGACCATCGCTGTGGGGGGATATGGCTCGCCGGTGAGCTGGAGATGGCAAGCGACCGCCAGCATGGCGGCGTGGTGGCCCTGATACGGCTGAGTACGACCGTCACAGCCACGAGTGGCTTTCGGGAGTTCTACTGGCTGATCGGCATGAGCAGGTGACGGAACGCCGTGGCGTTGTTGATTCCGTCGGGGGTATCGGTGAACAGCACCGGCTGACTTTCCTCGCGGGTGTGCAGCGTGATGCTGGCACCGGTGAAGCTGTCCAGCGCGGCCAGCAGACGCGCGGGGGTGACCATTCACCGGGTCGGGACGGTGACGCCGTCCACGTCGGCGTCGATTTCCGGCGCCGAGCCCTGCTCGGGACGCTCGTGGAACCAAGGGTGCGACCGTGAGTCCCCCGGACCGGATGGTGAGCGCGGCCAGCCCGGAGCGGTCCTTGGCAGCGCTGATCGCGGCCACCCGGCGGGCCTGGTCCCGCAGCCGCGCGCGGCCGGCGCCGAGCCGTACCCGGTCCCTGGGCCACCCGCGAGTGATCTTGCTCAGCGTCCCGGGAACGGTCAGGCCGTCCGGGTAGGACAGTCCCACATCGTTGATCGCCGGGACCGCAGCGATCGCGAGACGGTAGCGATCGGTGGCCGCGACACGCAACGTGCCCGCCGACAGGCCCCAACCGCAAGATCAACACCAGATCCACGACTGACCCGTAGAGCCCCGCCGACTTTCCGCTTTTCAGTTCGACACATCATGTGGTGCATCCAGACTGAGACCGGGTAAGTACTCCAGGTAGGCATCTCGTACATCCGTGGGGGTTGGGGAATTGGATGTGACGGTCCGTCTGGAAGGCGCTGCGGGCGACGAGGTGCGGTCGCTGCGGGACTGGCTGGTCGAGGAGGATGAGCTGCGGGGACGGGTGCGGCTGGTGGAGGTACCGCCGGCCCCCGGCGAGCTGGGACCGCTTCTTGACGCACTGAACATCGCGTTGGACTCGGGTGGGGCCGCGACGGCGCTAGCGACGATCGCCGTCGCGTGGATCCGCAGCCGCCACACGGATATCACCGTGACGGCGGAACGCCCAACCGGGTCGATCCGGATCGAGGGCCGGCAGGTGCGAAGGCTGGACGCCACGGCCGTCCAGTCCCTGATCGAGCAGACCGGCCGGGCACTGGACAGCACCCGGTCGACAGCGCATGACGTTGACGCGGCCGGGTCGGCGGATCCTGCCAGCGCGGACCGTCCGAGTTCGACCACGGTTGGTTAGTGGTGGGCGGGCTGTCCGGCCCGGGCGTGCGGGTGGTGCTGGTCGGAACCGGCCACCATCCGCACGGGTCGATCCTTCCGGATGTTCGCGCGGTCGGCACGACCCTGACCGATCTGGCCGCTGCCCTGCGGCAACGCTGCGGGTTGAACCCGGCCCACCTGTGCCTGGTAGTCGACCCGGCCGGCCCGGATGTTGTCGATCAGGCGGTGCGGGATGCCGCGGCAGAGGCGACGACGCTACTGGTGGTGTACTACGTCGGCCACGGCGTGCTCGACGCCGCCGGCGAGTTGCATCTGGCGACCACCGCCACCGAGAACCTCACCCGGGCGGGAGCGGCCGCACCCTATCAGCAGGCCCTGCCCTACCGGCGGGTCCGGGACGTCGTGTCCGACAGCCAGGCCGGGACGGTGGTCGTGGTGTTGGACTGCTGTTTCGCCAGCCGGGCCTCGGCCGCTGTGGTCACCGGCAGCCACGACGTGTTCGCGATGACCGCGGTACGCGACAGCTACCTGCTGACCGCGGCGTCCCGGAACCAGGCGGCGTTGGCCCCGCCCGGCGCCCGGCACACCGTGTTCACCGGGGCGCTGCTGGACCTGCTGGATCGGGGGGACCCGACCGGCTCGCCGCAGCTGACCCTGGAGTCGGTCTACCGGTATCTGACCCGGGTGCTGCCCGCGGCGGGCCGTCCCGAACCCCGGCGCCATGCCGGCGGCCAGGCCGGGGACCTGCTGCTGGCCGACAACCGGGCCTACCAGCCGTCCCACCCCCGCCGGCACGAGGGGGATGACCGCACCCCGGTAGTGGCGGACGACGTCTGCCCCTACCGGGGGCTGGCCTCCTACGGCCGGCGGGACGCCCGGTTCTTCTTCGGCCGCGACCAGCTGATCACCGAGGTGGTGGCGCAGCTCGCGGACCGGCTCGACCATCCCCGGCCGCTGATGGTCGTCGGCGCCTCCGGTGCGGGGAAAACCTCCCTGCTGCGCGCCGGGGTGCTGCCCGCGCTGGCCGACGGCATCCACCAGGCGGCACCCGGCTCCTGGCAGTGGCCCCAGCTGGTTCTGGTTCCCGGTACCGACCCGCTGGGCCGGCTTGCCGCCGTCCTGGCCGGCCCGGCTGGCCAGCCGCCCGACCGGCTGCGCGCCACCCTGGCCGCCGACCCCGCCGACCCCGCCGGCATCCGCCGGCATCTGTACGCCGCGCTGGCCGCCACGGCCCCACCCGGCCCCCACGACCAGGCGGAGGGGATCGCGGCCCGGCGGGTGCTGCTCGTCGTCGACCAGTTCGAGGAACTGTTCACCCCCGAGGTCACCGACACCGACCGGCAGACGTTCATCCGCGCCCTGGTCGCCGCCGGCACCCCAACCCCGGCCACCACCGACACCAGCACCAGCACCAGCGACGGGGACTGGGAGGGTGGCCTGCCACCCCCCGCCATCGTGGTTGTGGGGGTGCGGGCTGACTTCTACGGTCGCTGCGCGGACTACCCCGAGCTGCTGCCGGCCCTCTCCGGCGGGCAGGTCGTGGTCGGCCCGATGAGCCGCGAGGAGTTCCGTCAGGTCATCGTCGGACCTGCCGGGCGGGTCGGCCTCGCCCTGGAAGACGGCCTGGTCGAAACGCTGCTGCGCGACCTCGGTGTCCCCGACCCCGGCCTGCCGAACGGCGGAGATGGAGCGCCGGTCCGCCGGCCGGCCGGGACACTGCCGCTGCTGTCCTACACGCTGCTGGCGACCTGGCAGCACCGCGAGGGGCGGCTGCTAACCCTGGCCGGCTATGCCACCACCGGCGGCGTCGATCACGCTGTAGCCCGCACTGCCGAACAGGTCTACAGCAGCCTCGACAAGCCCAGCCAGGCCACCGCCCGCACCCTCCTGCTACGTCTGGTCACCCTCGGCACCGAGGGTGGAAACGACACCCGCCGGTGCCGCAGCCGCGCGGAACTGGTTGATGACGACCCGGCCCGGGCCCGGGCGGTGCTGGACGCCTTCGCCGCCGACCAGGTACGCCTGCTCACCCTCGACGAAACCTCCGTGGAGATCACCCACGAGGCGTTGCTGCACGCCTGGCCCACCCTGCGACGCTGGATCGACGCCGACCGCGCCGGCCTGCTCGTCACCCAACGTCTCCTCGACGACGCCCACACCTGGGCGGCCCACAACCGCGATCCCGACCTGCTCTACCGCGGCAGCCGGCTGGACCTCGCCCGCGAGCACACCCGCCAGCCGTCGGCCGCCATCCCTCCGGTCACCCGCGTGTTCCTCGACGCCAGCATCGACGCCGCGCGCCGGCGTGCCCGCCGCAGCCGGATCTTCAGCACCGTCGTGGTCGTCCTGCTCCTAGCCGCGCTGGCCGCCGGCAGTGTCGCCTTCGTGCAATGGCGCCGCGCCGTTGACCAGGGCCACAGCACCGCCGCGCAGGGCCTGGTGAACCTGGCCGGCACCCTGCAGGCCACCGCCCCACGGACCTCCCTCAAACTCGACCTGGCCGCCGCCGCAATCAGCAGCCAGGCCGGCGCAGCCGACCACCTGTCCGCGGCATTGGCCGAAAGTCATCTCCGCGCTACCCTCACCGGCCACACCGACTCGGTGTCCGCGGTGGCGTTGACCGGCGACGGGCATACTGTGTTGGCTGGCAGCGTCGATCATACCGCGATCTTGTGGGATGTCGCTGATCCCATCCATCCGGCGCGCCGCGCTACTCTCACCGGCCACACCGACTCGGTGTCCGCGGTGGCGTTGACC
>NZ_CAUVXG010000103.1:0-648 GCF_963555885.1 Protofrankia sp. Cr2 | reverse complement strand
TACTCTTACGGGCCACACCGACTCGGTGAACGCGGTGGCGTTGACCGGCGACGGGCGCACCGCCTTCACCGGCAGCCTCGACAAGACGGCGATCCTATGGGATCTGAGCCTGTCCGAGGCCGCCCTCACCGGCCACACCGACATCGTGAACGCGGTGGCGTTGACCGGCGACGGGCGCACCGCGCTGACCGGTAGCGCCGATGGCACTGCGATCCTGTGGGGCCTTGCTAACCCCGCGCACCCGGCACGTCACGCCGTCCTCACGGGCCACACCGACTCGGTGTCTGCGGTGGCGCTGACCAGCGACGGGCACACCGCGCTGACCGGTAGCGCCGATGGCACTGCGATCCTGTGGGGCCTTGCTAACCCCGCGCACCCGGCACGTCACGCCGTCCTCACGGGCCACACCGACTCGGTGTCTGCGGTGGCGTTGACCGGTGACGGGCGCACCGCGCTGACCGGTAGCGCCGATGACACTGCGATCTTGTGGGATGTCGCTGACCCCGCCCATCCGGCGCGCCGCGCTCCTCTCACCGGCCACACCGGCGACGTGTCTGCGGTGGCGCTGAGCGGCGACGGGCGCACCGCGCTGACCGGTAGCGCCGACAACACCGCGATTCTGTGGGACCTCACCGACCCCACCCACCC
>NZ_CAUVXG010000102.1:6437-6999 GCF_963555885.1 Protofrankia sp. Cr2 | reverse complement strand
GGTCAGACCGTTCGCAAAACCGAACAGCGCATCCCCGCACCCCCGGTAGGCACGGGCCAGCCGGCCCAACCCGTCGGGCAGCTCCACCAACGCCTCGGTGAACAGGGACGCGTAGTCACCGACCATCGCCAGCTCGCCACCACTACCCGCGATCGCCCGCAACCGCACAGTGTTGTGTTCGGCGAGCTCAGCCTGGGTTCGCAACCGGACGGCCATCGCCCGCACCGCATCCGGATCACCCGGAGTCGGATCACCGTCCAGGTCCAGCACACCCCAGTCGCCCACCACGGTCCTCCCCGCATCCGCACCGACCATCAAGAGCAACATCGAGAGCGACCTACAGCCGCACGCTCACAACCCTATACGGAGGGTAACATAACGTGACATAAGCAAAAGTGGTGCCCTTTCGGGCAGGTGCCGGTGCGCCGACGGTCGTCTCGCACGGGGTGGTTTCCAGCTCGGGACGGCCCATACTCACACTGGTGGACCAGTCCGGACACCCAGCCCGACACACACCCCCCGGAGGGCGATCGTGGAGCATGACAACCTGGACGGTCCGCTA
>NZ_CAUVXG010000102.1:0-6171 GCF_963555885.1 Protofrankia sp. Cr2 | reverse complement strand
GGTGCAGCACTGTTCCGCAGCGCCCTGCGCTCCCAAGGTGCCGGACCACTCGACCCGGAGATCGCCGATACCATTCAGGCCCGCCGCGGTACAGGATCACCACTGTCCGAACCGGTACGCGCCGAGATGGAAGGCCACCTCGAAGCCGACCTGTCAACGGTACGGATCCACACCGACAGCACCGCAGCAACGTTGAACCGGGCCGTACAGGCCGAAGCATTCACTACCGGTACCGACGTTTTCTTCGCCCCAGGCCGATTCGACCCGTCCTCCCCGACCGGCCGCGGCCTGCTCGCACACGAACTCACCCACGTCGTCCAACAATCCGCCGGCGCCGCCGGCCCCGGCGGCACCGTCAGCCACCCCGACGACCCCGCCGAACGAGAAGCCGCCGCCATCGGCGCCCAGGTAGCCCGCCAGGCCAGCCCCATACCCGACGACGAAGAAGAACCCGCGCCTGCCACCTAGACCAACCCCCAGGCGCTCGGGAAGCGCACATTCCGTCCAGTCGGGGCGGCCTTCGACCGATGCCAGCTCATCCGCCCGGCGCATGCCCGCCCCATGGGTTCACCGAACAGTCACACTGTGGTGAATTCGCCAGGGAAGCCGGGCTACCTCGGCGTAGCTGTTCAGCTGGGGTGGCCGGGCGTTCGCTGTCCCGTGTGCGGTGATCGTCACCGCGGTCGCGTCACGGTGTGACGTAATCGTTAGGTTCAATGCGTGAGGTCCAGCGGGCAGTCGACGTACGAGCAGCTCTTGGCGCTCCTCGTGGACCGGGACGCCACGGTCGCCACCCAGGCCGACCTGATCACCTGACGTCTGTTGGCGCAGGTCGCGGGCTTGGGTCTGTCCACGGACGTCCAGGGACGTCCGTCCCCGTTGCAGTACGACTGCAGTACACCGCCACGAAAGCGGTGGTTACAGTGCGTTGGTTCACTCGATGGACCCGAAGATCACGGTCGTTCTTCCGTGACCGCTGGTCCCGGCAGCGAGCAATGGGCGCCAACGGGCGTCTCGCCCGACTGGTTGGGGTATGGACAGGTCTGATCCCAGGTGCTTGCCTCGACCGGTATCGGGCTGGTCGGTAGATCCGGATTATGCGATCTGGGAGAGGTCGAGGACTGTTTCGTGGCCGTCCGCGAAACGAACGATCATGCTGACCTGTCCGCCGATGGCCGCCAGGTAGGCGTTGAGGGTGGACAGCAGCAGGTCGTGGGGCTGTTCCAGACGGCTGATGGCGGCCTGGGTGACGCCCATGCGTCGGGCGAGTTCGACCTGGGTGAGTTCGGCGGCTCGCCGCAGCGCGGCCAGGCCCATGGCATGGGTTCGGTCCGCTTCGGCCATGTCCTGGCGGACCTGGGCGACGTCGGCGGCGATGTCGGGCCGGCTGGCGAGCTGGTGGATGCGGTCGTTGCCACGGATGAACGTGACGTCATCTGTCATCGGGGCCTCCCTTCTGGCGCAGCCAGGCATCGACCGGCGCCTCTCCTCGTGCTGCCGCGCTGGTGTAGAAGACGTCCCCGATCGTCTTCTTGTCGAATCCGATCAGCGCGATCACGGCATGGTCGTCGGTGGGAACCAGCAGATGATCCGGACGGCGACGGCCGGGTCGAAGGGGTGGGCGACCCGCCACAGCTCGTGGCGGCGGGCCTGTCGTACCTGTTTGAAGGTCGCGGACTCTTCGGTGGGTTTGGCGGGGAGGTCCGTGAGTGCCTGCAGCAGTGCGACCGCGACAGTGAGGAGCCGGCCTCCTTAGTTCCTCCGCGTGGGTGAGCCAGCGGTCGAACTCCTCCGTCCAGTCGACGATCACTTCCCGAGTATGAGCTCCAGTTAATACAACGTCAAGTTAATGTGGCCCCTGTGGGCGTCCACCGCGTCCGTCAACTTCGCACGCTCCTCCAGGGGCGTCCGTCGGTGTCCACGCTTGTCCATCGTCTCGGCTGTCAACTTGGCTGTCAGTCGGTCGGGCGATGGTGCCTGGGAGATCCGGCGGCCCGAGGTTTAGCGGGAGCTATACTCGCATGATGGAAGGGCGGCAGTGGGACGTCTATCTCGTCAACGAGGTTCGTGACTGGATCGACGGTCTGGACGGGGCCACACACGCACGGGTCGTGCAAGCAGTAGATCTTCTCGTGGAGGCTGGTCCGGGGCTGGGGATGCCGCTCGTCGACACGATCAGCGGCTCGTCGCTGCCGAACCTGAAGGAGCTCCGGCCAGGGACGGTGCGGATCCTGTTCTGCTTCGATCCGTGGCGTTCGAGCATCCTGTTCGTCGCCGGGGACAAGGCTGGGCAGTGGAACGCTTGGTACGCCGAAGCGGTCCCGCTCGCGGAGCAGCGCTACAAGACCTATCTGGCGGAACGCGGTCAGGAAGAGAGCGATCAGCGATGAGTGGTTACACACGGTGGTCTGACATCCGTGCCGAGCAGGTCGCCCGGGCTGGCGGGGAGGCCGCGGTCGCTGCCGGCCGGCAGGAGCTCCTCACGGTCGCGCTAGGCCATCGGCTTGCGGAGGTGCGTCGTGCGCGGGGTCTGACCCAGCGGCAGGTGGCGGAGCGGATGGGGGTGACCAAGGGGCGGATCTCACAGATCGAGCAGGGCTCGTTGTCCGGTCAGGACGTGGTCGCGCGTTACGCCGCTGCTCTCGGTGGCTGGCTGCACCAGGCGATCTACTTCGAGGACGGGGACATAGCCGCGATCGCGTAGGCCACAGTGCCGCAACGACTACCTGATCGATTCCTGGACCGTCGCTGCATCCGTTGGTCCTGGAAAGCGGCAGAGCCCCGCGCCCTGGATGGGGGCTGCGGGGCTCTGGCCTGCCTCAACCAGCGTGTTCTCGGAGGGACCCGAACCCCCGGCCTCTTGATCCATTGTCCCCGGCGATATGTCCATGGATGTCTACTGACGTCCGTTGGCGCAGGTCGCGGGCTTGGGGCTGTCCACCGACGTCTACCCCCGTTGCAGTACAACTGCAGTACGGCAACTTTTTGAACCTCGTCACTGAACGTGAGATCGGATGGGAAGTAGCCGGCCTGGTTTTAGTGTGCTTCTCAAGCGGGCAGCAGCTCGAAGCCGGGACAATGGTGTGGTGTGACGGCCAGGAAGTGGCGGCGGTCGATGGTGGCCAACTGTGTGATGTTGAGGCGTTCGGCGATCGCGACGACGTAAGCGTCGGTTATGCCGAGAGGGAATCCGGCGTACCGCTCTACCAGTTCGACAGCGCGGTCGAAGTCGGATTTCGTCGGTGTGACCATTGCCAGGTCGCCGGTCTGAAATGATTTGAGCAGTGTGACCTCGGCCCGGCCGCCGAGGTGCTTGGCCAGGTGATAGCAGGTTTCGATCACGACCGGTGCTGGCACGAGAAGCGGCGGTGTGGTCTGCCGCATCAGCACGGCGCTCGCCTCGTGGTGCTTGTCCTGGCGGTCGAACGCGGCGTAAAGAGGGCCGGTGTCCCAGAGGATCACCGGCTGTCACTCCCGGGACCATCGGTGCCGAACAGCGCCTCATCCACTCGCTCGGACAGGTCGTCGCGACCGCTGTCGAAGGTGCCGATAAAGGACGGGCCCGGCCAGACTGCACCCTGTGCTGCGGTCCCCTCGTCCAGGCCGGGGTCCGCTACAATGAGGCGCAACAATGCCCGCCGAGCATCAGCGGTGCGCTCCGGAGCAAGTCGGTCGACGAGGGCGTGCAGCTCCGGATAGTGGTTGTGGGCCACGCTCATGCCCTCCAGCCTAGCCCCCGCCCGGCGGTCCCATCCTAGCTCGTGAGCCACATCCGACGTGGTGGGCGGGCCGATGGGGCACCAGGGCCGGCGCCGAAGGTTGCCCAGGCCCTCCACAGGGGCATCGAGTGTGGTCACCCGATCACATCTGCGATATCGCTGCGGCTCTCGGTCGGTGAGTCGGGACGATATGACTGCCGTGACTGTCGGCGGGAGGCCAGGTCCGACACTGTTCACCGCTGTCCGCGTCGCTGGCCTTGATCGTGACCTGTTGCAGTACGAACTGCAGTGCTTGAGCCCTGGAAGCGGCAGAGCCTCGCGCCCTGGATGGGGGCTGCGGGGCTCTGACCTGTCTCAACCAGCGTGCGCTCGGAGGGACTCGAACCCCCAACCTCTTGATCCGTAGCCCTCGGCGCACCGTCCACGGACGTCTATCGGTGCAGGTCACAGCCTCGGGGCCGTCCATCGACGTCCATGGACGTCCACCCCCGTTGCAGTACAACGGCAGTACGGCAGTCGCCCTGATGTTGGTTACGCGATGTGTCCAGTATCGGTGAATCCCCCTTGGCTTGGATGATCACCTGCATGTCGGCAGGTGCGGCCGAGGTGTACCTGCCGAGAAGTGTAGAACCTTGACGTCATAGAACTTGTAGGTCATCCTCGTAGACGTGACGTGGACCGTGATTCTCGTCGACGAAGTCGATGACTGGTTCATGGGCATGGTGCGCACCGATCCGCGGACCGCTGAGCTCGTTGCGGCTGCGGTCGATCAGCTGGCATCCGATGGTCCGGCGCTGGGCCGCCCGTTGGTCGACAGCATCCAGGACTCGAAGATCCATAAGATGAAGGAGCTTCGGCCGGGGTCGGCCGCAGGCACCGAGGTGCGGATCTTGTTTGTGTTCGACCCGCGGCGGCAGGCGGTGCTTCTTGTCGCCGGTGACAAGGCCGGTCAGTGGCGGCAGTGGTACGAGGTGAACATCCCGCTGGCCGAGCGGCGCTACCAGCGGTGGTTGGACGGTGAGTACACGATGGAGAGGAGATGACGGCCATGGCGCGTACCTGGGAAGACGTACGGACCGAGACTCTAGCCACCGGCATGCTCGATCAGGGGCACATCGACGCGCTCGGAGTGCGGATGCGGGCCGAGGCCCGGGCGTATCGGCTGGCCGACATCCGGCGGGCCTACGGGCTCGACCAGAGCGAGGTGGCCGAGCGGATCGGTGTGTCACAGTCACGGATATCGCGTATTGAGCGGGGCGACTTGGACCGCACTGAGATTGCCACCGTGCGTAGCTATATCGAGGCGCTCGGAGGGCAGATCGAGATCGTGGCAAAGTTCGGCGACGAACGCATCACGGTTGGTTAATTCGGTTGTCTGGCGTGGGCGCCGAGTGGGGTGCTACCGAACTGCTGCTCGACAACGGTTAGACCGTGGAGATCTGAACCGCAGTTTGATCGACAGCCCGTAGGCTGTCAACGTGGCTGTCAAAAGCTCAGAGCCCCGCGCCGTGTGATCGGCTGCGGGCTCTGGCCTGCCTCAACCAGCGTGCGCTCGGAGGGACTCGAACCCCCACCTCTTGATCGATAGTCCTCGGCAGGGCTGCGGGAAGGCCGCGCAGAGTTTCGATCAGCTGCGTTATGTAGGCACCTTGCGGTGGCACCCAGAGGTGTTCTGGACAGAATAGTGCGCGCCACCCCGCGTCCGTTCTTCGTCGCCTTTTACCACAGCCACATGGCGACCGACCTCGGGACCTTTCTTGTTATAATCAATGCTCTGTACCAAAAGCATGATAAATCTCACCAGATCTGATCAGGTCAAGTACAATTGATTCAACCAAGCTTGAATCAATTGCGTCGACAAGAATGATATTCTTGGCCCAAAAATATCTACCATTCAAACATTCACCTGATTCAACGTCTTTTTTTTGAATTCGGCCAATTGAGTCAGGAGTAAATATAGTAGCAAATCGTTGCACGCCGTCAGAAAGCTCAACCATGACGTCCAACGGGGCCTCTAGTTCCATCCCGACGAGTAGGGTCAAGGTGAATCCTTCTTCTACATGACGCAGATAAGGTCCATCTCTTTCCCAGTGCCCATCATTGACCATAAAGTTCCCTAAGAATTCCGATTACCCGAGGCTGGTTGGCCTTGGATGATTTTGCAAGAATCGCCACTCTATCTTCAACATTTCTGAAATAAACCCGAGCGCCATCCCGAGCCCGCGCTTCGAAAACATCATCGAACAGATACTTGCTCCCAATGCCGGGATCCAGGTTTCCACGGGAAAGCTGGGAAGTCAGATTATCTATGCTGCGCTGATGAGTTCGCCCGGCCGTTTCCGCCTCCTTGACCAAGCGCGAATCGTCGTGGATCACGGAGAAAATTGTGTACGGTGCGAGGCCGAGGGGGTCGAGCCAACCCAGGGGATTGGGGACGTAGGTGTGGGGATTG
>NZ_CAUVXG010000101.1:1189-7470 GCF_963555885.1 Protofrankia sp. Cr2 | reverse complement strand
TCGGTCAAAAGGCTTCACGGTCTGCCATTTGATACTGCCGGTAAACAGAATCCGGGCGGCGGCGCCCTGACGGTCGGCACCGACCAGATCGATCTCGGGATTGTTCTGCCGGTTCCACCATCCACCGACAGCCTCGACCTCCGGCCAGCCGAGCTCCGGAGCGATACGCAGCAACGCCTCCCGGATCACCGGTTCGACCGCACGGCCACGCCAGGCCGGCCAGGAACGCCGTACCCTGCGCAACAACAAGTCGGCACGTCCACGCTCGACCAAGGGCAGCCCCGCTTCGACGAACGCCAGAAAGAAACGCAGGTACGGGTCGGCCACCCGATAACGCCGGTCCTTATCAGCGGGTTTGACCGACAACGGAGTATCGACAGCGACCACCCGTTTGGCTTCAAGTAGACGTAGGGCATTGGTCAGTGAGCTGGCCGCCATCGGCTCAACCCCGGCGGACATCGCCGCGCGAACACCGCTCCACGTCCGTTCACCGTTCCCGATCGCGGTAAGCACCGCCCGGGCCTGAAGAAAACCGGGGAACTCGGCGGCGAGGGAGCGTTCACCCGAAACCAACAGCGCGGCGGTCGGATCGGCCAGCGATTCGCCGAGAAAATTCTCGACGGACTCCCCCGGACGCCATTCCTGGCAGATCAACGGCAACCCACCGGTGACAAGATACGCATCGATCGCCTCAGCCGCCGGCAGATCGAGCATCGAACCGACCTCGGCCGGGTTCAGCGCAGGCAACACCATGACCGTCCCGCGCTGGTGGAACGGACGCCGGTAGTCGTCCAAACGTTCCATCATGGCCAGATCCGAACCGATGAGCACCAACAGCACCGGTTTGCGTGCGAGCAACGTGTCCCACGCCGTCTGCAACGTTCCTTCCAGAGTGGGGTCGGCGTCGATCAGCCAGGGCAACTCGTCGATGACCACGATGCTCGGGGAGTCGGCGGGCAGCGCCGCGGCGAGCTGACGGAACACCGCCGTCCAGGTCGGCAGCACCGTACCGTCGGCGAACAGATCCCGGCCCGACAGCTCCGATTCGCCCACGGCGGTGGCGAACGCGACCCGCTCGGCCGCCGGATCAGCGCCCTGGCTCGCCTGGAAGAACACCGACGGGACGCCAGCTCGCTCGCAGAACACCTGGACCAGCCGGGACTTGCCGACCCGCCGCCGCCCCCGCAGCAGCACCGCCACCCCGGGAAGATCACGCCGAACGTCCCCGACTCGCGCCAGCAGAGCGTCCAGCCGGGCAAGCTCCGCCGTCCGACCGACGAATCCGCCCACAGCCATCCAGCACTCCTCCCACTCGAACTACAGTCGACTGTAGTTCACTGGGATGGAGTCACGAACCCCACCCTGGAATACCGATCATGTAACCCTACGTATCCCGATGGCGGACACCGCACGCCATCGCATACCACCCGTCGACAAGATCGGCGCGAGTTTGTCGTCAGGTACGCCTATCCGGCCGAAAACCGTACCTAACGACAAACAAACGCCGATCATCACCGCCAGCAACAGATGCACGCCGTGACAACGCACCGTGTGCTCATCGGCTGTATCGAGCAACGCCCGATCGTGATCGCGATCATGGACTACCCCAGCCAATAGGCGCTTGACACTGCGCCTGACAGAAGTCAATCATGTCTGACATGACAGCTGGGCAGGCGTCGATCAACGCTCGCGATCTCAGTCGCCGCGCGGCAAGCGTGCTCGACCGCGTCGAGCACGGCGAGCGGCTGATTGTGACGCGTGACGGGGAACCGATCGCAGAGATCATTCCTATCGCCCGTACCCAGCGCCTGCTCGCCCGCTGGGTACGGGACGGCCTCATCCCTGAACCGCCCCCGTCGGGCTACGCCAAGGCCGCGGCCGTGGCGAGCGCCGCACGAGACCTACCCTCGGTCCCGGCGGGCAGGACCGCCACAGACGTTCTGCTCGACATGCGCGAGGACGAACGTTAGTGATCTATCTGGATACCAGCGCGGTCATCAAGCTCCTCCGCCGTGAGACGGAAACGGACGCGCTGGTCGAGCATCTCGACGCACACCCCGACCACGATCTTCTCACGTCTGCGCTGACCACCGTCGAGGCCGCGCGCGCTCTGACGGCGATCGGCGCGGCGGACGTCGCAGCCCGTGCCATCCGCCGGTCAGACCGCATCGAGATCGGCGACAGCGCCATCCCCGCCGTCTCGGTGACGGCGACAGTCCTCGACCTTGCGCGCGCTGTGCCCCCAGCGGTGCTCCGCTCGCTGGACGCCATCCATCTGGCCACCGCGCTCCTCGCCGGCGACAGCCTCCACCACCTCATCACCTACGACAAACGGATGATCGCTGCAGCAGAGGCCGTCGGCCTGCGGACCTCCGCACCGTCGTGACCAGCGCCGACCACTAACCCACCGGCTGCGTCGCCCCACCGGACTACGTGACGATTATCAACCCTTCGCCGGCAGCCGATGGCGCGCATCGGCGGGTACCGTCCGTCGACAAGATCGGCGCGAGTTTGTCGTCAGGTACGCCTATCCGGCCAAAAACCGTACCTAACAACAAACAAACGCCGATCACCATCTCCGGGGACGGCCGTGTCCCCACGTTCACGGTCAGCGGCGAGCACCGCCCGAAAACCTCAAGCGCTTCGTCCCAGCCCTTCTACCCCGATTGTGCGACTATCTCTTCACGTGTAGCAAGCTGGAATATGAGTTATCTGTTCTTGCAAATCCCAGCCAACAGGGCGCTCCCTCGGACTGAACCACTGCGCACCGGAATCGATCCATTTTTTTCGAAAATACAGTGCCGATTCTCGAGTAATCTCGTCCACACCCGCTTCTGCGCCACAGCACCAACAGATGATATAGGTGGGACTCGAACCAGCTGGCCCCCATGGGGGTTCGCCCAAATCAAGGCCGCAAACCCGACATCTGGTATCGCTGCCATCTGACGAAGCCATCTAAAACCTGCTGACAATGTTGGCGTAGCTGGGATGGGAGGGATCGAGCACCTGGAACGTACGCATCATCCCGGCTCTCCGCAGTTGGCCAGAGGTCGTGTTTGATGGCTGACCATCCGTGACCTGTCATTGTGACGGAACGTGACATGTCTGGGGTCGTGAAAAGGACGTACCCGCCCATCCGGGAAGATCGCGACTTGTCGAAGGTCCGTGATCGCCGGAAGAACGGGTGCGTCGTTGTTCGAGGGTACGGCTGGTCGTGCGGTGGCGGCAGTGCTGGGGTTGCCGGGGTTCGTGGCCGAGGTGTTGGAGTTCGAGGCGGATGGTTCGGCGGCACTGCATGTGGTGACCGCGCCGGAGAGGGAGTGTCGCTGTCCCGGTTGCGGGGCCGTGACGGTACGCGTGAAGGAACGGGTCGGCCACACGGCCCGGCACTTCGTGGTGGTGCCGCTGCGGGTGACGCTCGACAAACGGGTCCTGGCCTGCGGGAACGAGGCCTGTGAGCGGGAGTCGTTCGTCGAACCGGCCGGGTTCACCGCGCCGGGCGGGCGGGTGACGCTGTCCGCGCTCGACACGCTCGGGCATCTGGTCGGTGATGGCGTGCTGTCCGTCGAGGTGGCCGCGCGGTGGGCGCGGGTGGCCTGGCACACGGCGCACGGCGCGTTCGTCGGGCTCGCCGAACGGGCAGGCATCACGGTCAGCGACCAGGAGGTGGCCGGTGACCCGTGCGCCGCGGTCCTCGCCGGCCCCGGCCTCGCCGACGAGCCGGCCGCCGGCCCGGCCGCGCGCGAGCGGGCGCAGGAGGTGCCGGTGCTGGTCACGGCCGGCGCGTCGCCGTCGGCGGACGAGCCCGGGACCGAGCCGGCGGACGAGCAGGAGAACCGGCGCCGGTTGCGGTCGGTGTTCGGCCCGCTGCCCGCGACGGGCGTTCTCGGGCTCGACGACCAGCGCCGCGGGAAACCGCGTTA
Organism: Protofrankia sp. Cr2; assembly: GCF_963555885.1. Classification (NCBI taxonomy): domain Bacteria; kingdom Bacillati; phylum Actinomycetota; class Actinomycetes; order Frankiales; family Frankiaceae; genus Protofrankia; species Protofrankia sp. Cr2. Next base: position 3,547 of record NZ_CAUVXG010000101.1, on the reverse strand, counting down.
CCGCCGCGGCGACGAGGGCGGGTGGGAACCCGAGGCCGACCGCTGGCAGACCGTGCTGATCGACTCCGCGGGTGGGCACGGCCTGCTCGGCGTGGTCGAGACCCGGACGAAGGCCCCCGTGATCGCCTGGATCCGGGCCCGGCCGGCGGCCTGGCGCGACGGGATCTGGGCGGTCACGATCGACATGTCGACCACCTACCGGGCCGTCGCCCGGGAGGCGCTCGGGCACGCGATCGTCGCGGTTGACCATTTCCACGTGGCCCAGCACCTGGGCAAGATGTGCGATGACGTGCGACGACGCATCAGCCACCAGCTCCACGGCCGGCGCGGCCGCGCCACCGACGTCGAGTACCAGCTCACGAACGCGCTGCGCTACGGGCCCGGCCGGCTCTCGGACCGCGGCCGACGGAAGATCCTCGACGGGCTCGGCGAGCTCATCGCGATCGACGGCGACGCCGCCTACGACCTGCGCGTGTCCTGGACCGCGAAGAACCTGCTACTCAGGGTGCTCGCGCTCTCCCCGTCACGGACCCGCCAGCCGATCACCCGCACCGAGATCGCGCACGCGCTGTTCCGGTTCTTCGACTACGTCGCGACCTTCGGCAGCGGCATCCCCGAGCTCGTCACCGCGACCGAGACCATCGACAACTGGCTCGAGGAGATCACGAACGCGGTCTACCACGGGATCTCCAACGCGGCCGCCGAGGGCGTCAACCGCCTCACGAAGCTGATCTACCGGGTGGCGTTCGGGATGACCAACGTCGCCAACCAGCAACTCCGGGCCCGGTACACCGCCTCCCGCGCCGCCCGCCCGCAGTGGCGACCGACCGTAACCGCCGACGCGACCGCCACGTAATCAGACGACTACGACCTCTGGCCAACTGCGGAGAGCCCCGTATCCTCGGCGTAAGCCGGGCGTTCCTCGGAAGCTGGCACGACATGAGGTGCTTCAGTGAGGCCGAGTTAGCGCGATTGGTGGAGTACTCCGGTGGCCTGATTGGCGACAAGGGCTATCAGGGTTCTTCCGCGATCAGTTTGGTCAAGAAAAAACCTGGGGCTGACCTCACCGATGCGGATAAGGAGTTCAACACGCGACTCTCCAAGATCAGGGTCGCGGTGGAGTGGGCGATTGCACACCTGAAGAACTGGCGCATCATGGCGACCCGATACCGAAGTGACCTGAGTCGTACCGACACCGATATTCAGGCGGTCGTTGGTCTACAGAAACTCAACGAAGAATACGCTGAGGAGCCGTAATGAAATAACAAATACCCGTCGAATAGCATCTTCGCAGGTCACATGCCTGCGAGAGGATCAAAAATGCAAGTTATTTCATTCTGGCTCCTGAGCGCCGCCTCACGTTTGATAGAATCAAGAAAACAGGAATTATTTCTGGATGACTTCAGTATGCCTGGCCAAAGCCTCGTCAGCGCATTCGCAACGCAACAGATTGGGCATTGAACTCACATTTCACATCGCCGACATCGACGATGAACCTGGATTCTTCTGACTGGATTTCACGAATTATACCTTCAAGCGTGCCAGCCGATCGCACATCGTAGTCGCTAGCCTGAGTTATTCGGAGATTAGTTACGTTACCAAATTCAAGGTCTACCGGACTACCCAACAAATCGATTTCGCGCCAGTCTCTACAATAGCGAAACCCGAAAACCAAAGTCATGTCGGCAATAAAAAATGAGATCTTCTCGAGAACGGCATTGTTGTGCAAATCCACGAGTCCTTCGGATGTCCGAAAATCGACTCTAGGAAAGGTGTCAAACCACGACTCTAGACCGTGAAATATCACCACCTCTTTCCTGCCTCCTACAGACCCACTCCGTCGAGATACTTCCTCACTAATCTAATGTCATCCCAGGTCGCCTCCCTGACCGCTCCCCCTCGCCATGCGCCTCGACCATCTGGCCCGACATGTAGTTCATACTCCTTGACATGAGGTGTGTCCACGTGCTGGTTAATCGATTTCTCGAAGTGCGGCCGTCCGCGAAGGTCGATGGTATAACGCCTATTCCCCATCCCGATCGTTACCCGGTTCTTCCCCACACGATTAGCGAGATCCTCGCCGGCTTGTACCAGGCGTGGGCACGGCGCGAGGCCGAGGGGGTCGAGCCAGCCCAGGGGATTGTGGACATAGGTGTGGGGATTGGGTGCGGGAGTGAGGCCGAGGGGGTCGGTGGAGTCATACCGGGCGGTCTCGGGGTCGTAGTAGCGGTGGACGTTGTAGTTCGCGCCGGTTTCAGGATCGTGGTACTGGCCGGGGAAACGCAACGGGCAATCGACGCCACCACCGGCGGAAGACGATGGTGGGCCGGCCCCCCACAGGGTGGTCCGGGCCTGCCA
>NZ_CAUVXG010000101.1:0-537 GCF_963555885.1 Protofrankia sp. Cr2 | reverse complement strand
TCCCAGGCGAACTCGATCCGCTCGACCACCCCGCCATCATCGACGGCACCATCAGCACTATCGCCGGCGAGGCGCTGCTTGGCGATCCGCCGGCCGAACGGATCATAGGAATACCGCCAGCGCCGGCCGTCGGGAGTGGTCACCCCGGTGAGGCGGTCATCGGCATCCCAGCTGTAACGCCAGGTGCGCGGCTTGCCCGACAGCCGTTTCTGCTGGCGCAGCGTCACCCGACCCTGGCCGTCATGCTCGTAACGGACCCGGCCGGCCCGGCGGATCAGCGTGCCGGCGTACTCCCGACCACCCTGCGCCGCCTCGTGCACCCCGTCGCGCCCGTCACGCTGCGCGGGCAGAGACTGGGCAGGCAGGGACTGCGCGGGCACCGGCCAGGACGCATCGGTGATGTTACCCGCGCCGTCGTAGGCGTACCGCTCGGACCAGCCGGCCCCGTGGACGGCGGTGACCCGCCGCACCGGATCGAGATCGAACCGACGCAGCCCGGCGAGCATGTCATCAATCTCGGTGACATACCCATCCCGG
>NZ_CAUVXG010000100.1:0-6953 GCF_963555885.1 Protofrankia sp. Cr2 | reverse complement strand
AGGTTGGCAAGAGCACCCTGGCCGAGGTCGTGCTGCGGGCGCGGTCCGACGGGGTGGCCCGGTTTCTCGATGACCCGGCGACCCGGGCCGCTGCCACCGAGGACCCGGTCCGGTTCATTCGCCACGACGGCCTGATGCTCATCGACGAGGTACAACGAGTGCCCGATCTCTGGCTGGCAATCAAAAACCTCGTCGACCGTGATCCTCGGCCCGGCCGATTCCTGGTGACCGGCTCTGCGCGGCTGCTCGCATTGCGCGGACTGCCCGATGCCTTGCCCGGTCGATCCGAGACTGTCGAACTCTGGCCGTTGTCCCAAGGTGAGATCGACGACGCTCCCGACGGCTTCGTCGATGCTGCTTTCGCACTCGGTGCCGACCTGCGTAGCGGGTCGTCGGTGCTGAAACGTAAGGACTACCTCGCCAGGATGGCCCGGGGTGGCTACCCGGAAGCATGGCGGCGAGAGAACCCGCGACGGCGGCAGCGGTTCTTCGAGGGCTACGTTTCAGATCTGCTCAGCCGTGATGTCAGGCAGGTGGCCGACATCGAAAAGTTCGCGGAGACGGTACGTGCGGAGGACTTCCGTGGCCTGAAACTCCTGCAGCGGCGGCTCGGCGTACGGTTTCACGCTGGATTCGTGTTCTACTGCGGTGCCGAATCACTCAGTTTCGGCACGGGGCTGGCCTGTCTGCCGATCTCTGCCCTGTGGGCGACCGGGACGTGAACGTCCTGTCTGACCGGCAGTTACGGGATTATGGTCATTATGTACGGATCAAGTCGACGACGTCGTCGTGAAGCTTGGCCAGACCCTGGTCGAAACTTGCGAGACGGCCGTCACGTACACGGGCGAGCTGCGCAAGATATGCGTCGGTCACCTGCCGGTGGCCGATGACGCCCGTCATCGATACGGCGCGGTATGACACCTCGTCCGGCCAGAACTCGTGGCGGGGATCGCTGGTCAGCGCCGACACGACCGCTGTCGCTGTCTGCGCTGATTGACCGTGACGGATGAGCAGCCGTACCAGGTTACCTTCGGTGATGGGACAGGTTGCAAAGCGATCTGTGTTGCCGGCGAGCCATGTCTCGGCAGTGTCGTGATGGACGTGCCGAGGTGTACCACGGGAAGGCCGGTCCGTTCGCTTCGGGATATCTCTGCGGCGTTCGGCTATGCGGGGAGTTCGGCGTAGGGGAGGGATTGTTCGGCCCAGATGGTCTTACCGGTGGCGGTTTGCCGGGTGCCCCACCGTTGGGTGAGCTGGGCGACGAGGAGCAGGCCGCGGCCGCCCTCGTCGAAGACGCGGGCCCGGCGCAGGTGGGGGGCGGCGTTGCTGGCGTCCGAGACCTCGCAGATGAGGGTGTTGTCCTGGATGAGCCGGAGCTGGATGGGGCCGCCGCCGTAGCGGATGGCGTTGGTGACCAGCTCGCTGACGACCAGCTCGGTGATGTATGCGGCGTTGTCCAGTCCCCAGATGGTCAGTTGGTGAGATGCCTGTTTGCGGGCGTCGGCGACGACGGCGGGCTCAGCCGGCAGGCTCCAGGTGGCGACGTGATCGGCGTCGAGGGTCTTCGTCCGGGCAAGGAGCAGGGCGACGTCGTCGGTAGGGCGCTCCGGCAGCAGCGCGTCCAGGACGCTGTCGCAGGTGTCCTCCAGGGATCGGGCGGGGTGGGTCAGCGCGCGGCGTAGCAGTGTCAGCCCCTGGTCGATGTCGCGGCCCGCAGCCTCGATCAGGCCGTCGGTGTAGAGGGCGAGCAGGCTTCCTGCCGGCAGTTGCAGTTCGGTGGACTCGAAGGGGAGGCCGCCCAGGCCCAATGGGGGGCCGGCGGGTACCTCGGGAAAGTCGACCGTGCCGTCGGGAGTGACGACGGCGGGTGCGGGGTGGCCGGCGCGGGCCAGCGTGGCGCGGCCGGCGACGGGATCGTAGATCGCGTAGACGCAGGTGGCGCCGATTTCCCCGGCGGCGTGTGCATTGGGGTCGCTGGCCGTCGGGCCTTCCTCGATGTCGAGACGGATGACGATGTCGTCGAGGCGGGTGAGTAGTTCGTCGGGGGCCAGGTCGATGTCGGCGAGGGTGCGTACCGCGGTGCTCAGGCGTCCCATGGTCGCCGACGCGTGGAGGCCGTGGCCGACGACGTCACCGACGACCAGGGCGATCCGGGCGCCGGACAGCGCAATCACGTCGAACCAGTCACCACCCACGCCCGCTTGGGAATCGGCAGGTAGGTAGCGGGATGCGACGTCAAGGGCCGCCGGCTGGGGTATCCGCCGCGGGAGCATGCTGCGTTGGAGGGTGAGTGCGGTCGCACGCTCGCGTGAGTAGCGGCGGGCGTTGTCCACAGCCACGGCCGCCCTCGCGGAGATCTCCTCGGCGAGCAGCAGGTCGTCGTCGTCGAAGGGATCCAGGGTGCGATGCCGCAGGAACAGCGCGACACCCAGGGTGGTGCCGCGGGCCCGCAGTGGCGCTGCCATCACCGAGTGGATGCCGTACTGGCGGATACTCCGGACGCGGGCCCGGAAGTGCGCCGTCCATCGGCGGGTGTCGGGGTCATCAATGGAATGCCGCGAGGCCAGGCCGGTGGCCAGGGTCCGCGCCAGGAGCGAGTATTCGGGGTGGGATTCGGCCGTACCCGGCGTGACCGCCGACTCGGGGCAGCCTGTCAGGACGGACTGCTGTGCGACCCGGCGGAAGACGACGGGGCCGGTGACCGGATCGAGCGTCGGCTCCTCGCCGTGGACGATGGAGTCCAGCAGGTCGACGCTGACGAAATCGGCAAATCGGCCGGCGGCGACGTCCGCCAGTTCCTGGGCGGTGCGGGTCACGTCCAGGGTGCTGCCGATGCGGGTGCTGGCTTCGTTCACGATGGCGAGTCGACGCCGGGCCCAGTACTGTTCGGTGTAGTCGAGTACCGCGGCGGAAACGCCGTGCACCTGGCCGTCCTGATCCTTCAGCGGGAAAATGAATACGGACCAGGCGTGTTCACGGGCCTCGCCGGGAGCACGGCTGTAGTTTTCGTGACGTACCATCTCCCCGGTCCGCAGCACCTGTTCCTGCACTTTGTCGATCTCCTCATAGAGCGGATCGGAGTTCATTTCCCGCAGGCGCAGCCCACGCATCTCCTCTTCGGGTCTGCCCATCACGCGGGTCGTCGCCTCGTTGACTCCGACAAGCCGCACCTTGTCATCGTAGATCGCCACCGGGATCGGGAGTTGGGCCAGCGTCCAGTCTTTGAGCACCGCCGTCTCGGTGCTGTCCGTTTCGGTGCCGCGCGGGCGGCCTGGCTGCTCCGGTGCGCGGGCCGTCAGGAACCACTGGGTTGTCCCGCGGGCGTCCACCAACGGATGTGCCCACAGACTCACATCCAGACGGTGGCCGTCCCGGTGGCGTACCGCGACCTCGCCGCTCCATCCCATCCGCGCGGCGACGCATCGCCGGGCCGCCGCGGGAAGGTCCGCGGCCAACAGGTCGGCTGCGGCGCGTCCCAGCACCTCGGTGGGCGCGTAGCCCAACAGCCGCCGAGCGCCGGGGCTCCACGCGATGACAAAGCCCCGGGCGTCGACCGCGGCCGCGGGGGCCGCGGCTTGGTCCCCGCAGGCGGCGTCTGTGTCCATCGGCGCGCATCCCACCCTCGCCGCGGCCATCGCTCGGGATCCCCGCAGGCAGGACTCCGCGGCACTGTTCCAAGGGTGCTTCCCGATTGTGCCGCTTTCAACCCGAGGCTGCGGGCATCCGCACGGTGCATGATCATAGCTCTCGTCGCGTACAGGAGCCCGCACGGATGCTATGGCCCCAACGGCCGCCAAGGGAGAGCACCCACGCTTCGTGCCGGGGCGGCCACCGCGTACTGTGTGCCTCCTCGTGCCCGGTTATGGGGAATCGCGGCGAAACGGGACCAGCCGCCGGGCATCCGCCGCCCGGACAGCAGGGGGCACTGGTCGGGGCGGATCCAGAAACGGCAACGGGGGCTGCTGTGGGTATTGCCATGGTCGACGCGGTCAGGATGGCCCAGGACAACAAGCGGGCACATGAGGCCCTGACCGCCCGCCACGAGCGGTTGGTCCGGCGGATGGGGGCCGAGACGACGCTCCTGGAAAAGGTCCGCCGGGAGATGTACGAGGGAGCGTTGATCCCGTTTCGAGAGGTCTTCAGTCGGCTGAAGAACGTCGACATGGCCGAACTCGCGGCGATCGACACCCTACCGAGTGCCGCTCTTGCGGATGTCGAGTTGCGGCAGGTGCAGGTGAACGCCGCGCAGGTGGTCGGTGCGATGGCCGGTGGCGCTGTTGTGAGCGCCGCGGCGGGCGCGGGGGTCGGCGCAGCCGCCTTCGCCACGGTGGGTGCGGTCGCGACCGCGTCGACCGGCGCGGCGATCTCCGGGCTGTCTGGGGCGGCGGCGACGAGCGCGACGCTGGCCTGGCTCGGTGGCGGTTCGTTGGCCGCCGGCGGTGGTGGTGTCGCCGCCGGTACGACCGTGCTGGGCGCGATCGTGGCCGCGCCGATGGTCCTGGTGTTCGGTGGTGTGCTCACCGGGATTCTGGCGTGGCAGGGCCGCAGGGCGCGCAACGATCAACAGGAGACGGCGGGCAGGCTTGACGAGGCCGAGGCCGAGCTGGGGCGCGCCGAGGCCGTGGCGGATGCCGTGTGTAACCGCAGCGAACAGATCCGCGACGTTCTTGGCGGCCTGTACGCGGCCATCCTGGACGGGCTACCCCGATTGGAGACGCTGCTCGATGCCAAGGACGACTACGCGACCTACACACCGCGGCAACGCCAGCGTGTCGCGCTGATCGTCGCACTGGCGACCACCACGGTGACGGTGATGAGCGCGCGAATCGCCGATGACGACGGTGTGGTGACCGATCTGTCCCACCGGGTCGTCAACGATGCCTGGCAGCGTCTGCGTGACGCGGGCTCGGCCGCGGCATGAGCGCGGGCGATGCTGACCAGCCCTGCGCTCGCGGGTTCCCTGCTCGCGACGGCTTGCTGCCAGGTGGCGCGGACGCGGCCGTCTGGGCGTATGTAGATCATGCAACCCGTCGCGCGGCCGCGGAGATGGTCGCGACCCTGGAGACTCGCGCCACCGTCCAGCGCCTCGCCGAGCGCTACGCGAATCATGGCAACCCGCAGCGGGCCGGGCACATGTTCGAGGTCATGCACGCGCTGGCGTTCAACCGCAACGCCATCCGCGCCGGTGCGTCGGTGCGGGCTCATGTCACCCAGTGGATGGCTGGCGGTTCGCAGACGGCGACGGTGGATGTGGTGCTGCGCGACGGTGACCGGCTGGTCGCCGAGGCGCAGGCCAAGCTCGTCAACCGGGCTACCACGACGGCACACGACCTTGCCCGGTCTGACTACGCCGGCATGGAGCGGGTCGTGGCGACCGACAAACTCGTCGCTGTGGATGATCTTCTGGGCAGGCGGCTACGCATGTCGCCCGATGGGCTGCGGTACGAGGACTACCGCGACACCCGCGCGCACCTCACCGACACGCTTCACCACGGGTCGGTGCACAGCCGCGGCATCAGCATGCGTGAAGCGCACAGCGCGGCGAAGAATCCCGGCGGCTGGGCCGATGCGCAGGTCGCGGGCGCGGCTGGACGCGAGGTCCTCACCGCGGGGCTGGCCGGCGCCGGCGCCGGCGCGATGATCGCAACTGTGGTCGGGACGGCGGGCGCCGTGGCGCGGGTCCGGGCGGGTGAAACCTCGGCCGGGGTCGCCGCCCTCACCGTCGCCGGGAGCGCGGCCCGCAACGCTGCCCGTTCCGGGGCGACGACGAGTCTCGGAGCGACGATGCGGGTCGCGGCCAGGGCCGGGCTGATGCCCGAGGTCCTCGGCGGTGGCACGGTGACGATGGCCATGGCCGGCGCGGTGTGCGGGGTGGCCGAAGCCGGCTTCGATCTCGGCCGGGGGCGGATCGACGCCGGCGAGTTCGCCGCCCGCAGCGCCACGGTCACGACCACCGCCGGCCTCGTCTGGGCCTGCGGCGCAGTCGGGCAGACCGTCATCCCCATACCCGTGGTCGGCGCTCTTGTGGGAGGTCTCGTCGGCCAGGTCGCCGGCACCATCATCGTCCAGGGACTCCAGTGCGCGATCGTGGCCGCGCGGGCCGACGGCGTCGCGGAGTCCGCACTCCGACTGCTTGAGCGCGAGCTCCTGACCAGCGCGGCCACCGCGGCCCTGCTCCGTGATGAGGCCGAAGCGCTGGGAGGCGAGCGCAACGCCTACGTCGCCGCGATCGTGCTGCCGCAGCTCACGCGGGCATACACCCTGGCGGCCTCCGACCCGGCACGGGCCGTGGTCGAACTCGCTGAGGTGACCCGTGCCTTCGGCGGCCAGCCAATCTTCACGACCATGGACGAGTTCGATCGCTGGATGGCGGATGGCGACGCTGTGCTCACCCTCGACCCGAACTGGTGAAACGGGGTGTGAAGCCGCCGAGTCCTTGTTCGTTCAGTGGATGCCCGGCTGGTACCACCAGGAGGCGAACAGCACCATCCCGCTCAACGCTCGTGCTGCAATCGCCTCGTTGACGGGATGAAACAGGCCGCACCGGATACCGTCGGCGATCGTCGATTCCACTGTCGAAAGTTCGACTTGCATGTAACCTTGCCCACACTTCACATGATGTTGGAGGTGGCCGGTGGGTCAGCCGCACGAGAACGGTGTTCAGACGTCGGAAGCCGAACCCCGGGTGCTGTTCGGCTTCAATGTTCGAGGCGAGAAGAAGGAGATCCGTCGGCTGGACAGGCTCGGAGCGGACTCGCTGTGGGCGAGTGGTCATGTCGCGGCACCGCTTCCCACTCCGGAGGCGCTGGTGAACCTGGGGCTCCTCGCCGCGCTCACCGAGCGGCCGCGCATCGGAACCGCGGTGCTCCTGCTTCCGCTGTATCCGCCGGCGATCGTCGCGAAGCAGGTGGCGTCGATCGATCGGGTGAGCGGGGGGCGGGTCACGTTGGGGG
>NZ_CAUVXG010000099.1:0-6983 GCF_963555885.1 Protofrankia sp. Cr2 | reverse complement strand
GTCCGGATCACCCGGAGTCGGATCACCGTCCAGGTCCAGCACACCCCAGTCACCCACCACGGCCCTCCCTGTTTACTTAGGCTTCGTCCGCCGAACGCCTACTCAGCCGCCCGCCGACCGGCAGGACCATCCGCACTGAGAACGTATCGGACAGACCGTGCAGCTTCCGCTGATATCTGACATCCGTCGACAAGATCGGCGCGAGTTTGTCGTCAGGTACGCCCATCTGGCCGAAAACCGTACCTAACAACAAACAAACGCCGATCACCAGCTCCGGGGACGGCCGTGTCCCCACGTTCACGGTCGGCGGCGAGAACCAGCGGCTGCCTGGGGTCGTCCGCCCTGCTAGCACGAGCCAGGACATCGGCTACTTCATCCGGAGTATCGAAATCCTTCCCAGCCCCGGGCGACACCCGCGGGAGCCCACTACTACCTGATCGACACCCGAACCTCGTTCGCCAAGATCGTCCACGACAGCCAGGCGACCGGTGCGTTCCGCGGAACACAAACCCCGACCACCGCCAGCGGTGCAGCACTGTTCCGCAGCGCCCTGCGCTCCCAAGGTGCCGGACCACTCGACCCGGAGATCGCCGATACCATCCAGGCCCGCCGCGGTACAGGATCACCACTGTCCGAACCGGTACGCGCCGAGATGGAAGGCCACCTCGAAGCCGACCTGTCAACGGTACGGATCCACACCGACAGCACCGCAGCAACGTTGAACCGGGCCGTACAGGCCGAAGCATTCACTACCGGTACCGACGTTTTCTTCGCCCCAGGCCGATTCGACCCGTCCTCCTCGACCGGCCGCGGGCTGCTCGCACACGAACTCACCCACGTGGTCCAACAATCCGCCGGCCCCGCCGGTTCCGCCGGCCCCGCCGGCCCCGGCGGCCCCGGCGGCCCCGCCGAACGAGAAGCCGCCGCCATCGGCGCCCAGGTAGCCCGCCAGGCCACCCCGATACCGGACGAAGAAGAACCCGCGCCTGCCACCTAGCCCGAGTTTCCTAGCTAGTTCGATCTTGGCTGGTGTTTTCGCAGCTCATGACCAATGTCGATCTTCCCGAACTGTATGACCTAAATCCGGGGCGCCCACCTCGCGAGGCCGAAGATCTCGGCGAGCCGGTCCTGGGTGGGAGTGGTCTGGGTGAGCATACGACGCACCTTCGGACGGCCTCCGCTCGACGGGTAGATCATCACCGTCTCCTGGATCCCGGCGAGCTCGTCGAGCAGGACCCGCACCGAGAGCTCCAGCCCCGCCTGCGCGGCGTGGCGGCGCATCAGGTGCGCGGCCTGCAGCGCGAGCACGCAGGTGAACGTGTGGACGCGGATGGTGTGGTCGGTCCAGTGGTGCATCGGGCTGAACGAGACGACGTGGGGGTCCTTGAGCTGGCGGAACGCGAACTCGGCGTCGGACTGGGACCGGTAGGCCGCGACCACGTCGACGACCGGCCAGTCGTCGCGGTCGGTGACCAGGACCCGTTTGCCGAAGATCTCATCCTCAAGCGCGGCACGGGCAGCCGGGTCGACCGCCCAGGTCAGCCGGTGTTCGGCCGGGCTGTCGCCGGTCAGGGTGGTGGTGACGGTGCGTCGCACCCAGGGGTCCGCGCAGATATTGGCGATCTCTGCCTGGACCTGGTCGCGACCGCGGCGGGTCCTCCCGCGGGCCAGGGTCGCGGCCAGCTCGTCGAGCCGGCGGCCTGCCTTCGTGATCGTCTGGTCGAGGCCGCGGGCCTGGCCGGCGTGCAGCGTCGGCGAGTGGGTGAGGATGACCCGCCGCTCGGTGCCGTGGACGCCGCGGCGGGCCTCGAACGCGGTCAGCCCGTCGAAGCCGGCGACCGGCGTGCGGGCGGAGGCGGGCAGGACAAGCAGGTCAGCGCAGCCCGATGGCGGGATCGAGCCGACGAAGCGCAGCCAGCGGCTGGCGAGGTGGGCGACGTTCGCCGTCGAGTTCTGCCCGGCGTCGAAGACGACGGTGACCTCGCCGGGCTGGCGGCCGCGGGCGGCGGTCAGGGCGGCGTGGCGGCGGACGAGTTCGTCGATCAGCGCGGTGGACTGGGTGACGTCGGGCCGGTTGCCCGGATAGGCATGCGAGACCAGCGGAATCCCGCCGTCGCGGGTCACGACCAGGCCGAGGCCGACGATGCGCAGGTCGCAGCGTTTCTGCTTGGCCTTGCCCCGCTGGGCCAGCGGGGCGCGGTCGTTGCCGGTGTCGATGTAGGTCGCGAAGTTGGTCATGTCGAGGGCCACCGCCGAGACGTCGAGCCCGAAGACGTCGATCATCCGATCGGCGAGGCGTCGCTCGATGGCGAGCAGGTCCGCCTCGCTGACCAGGTGCATCGCGTCCCAGAACCGGCGGTGGTCGAGCACCCGCGCCGGGATCTTCGTGAACCGGTCCGCGGCGGTCGTCGCCCACCACTGCGCGAAGGCGGCCTTCGAACGGGGGGCGACGAGCCGGTTGAGCGCGGCGAGCGCGAGGTAGGTGCCCACGGACGCCCCGGCGTCCGACCGGCGCGGGCCAGCGACCTCGTCGACCAGCCCCACCACGTCGAGTCGCTCCACCATCCCCCACGCCGCGGCCACATCACCGAACGCCAGATGACGGGTGCGCTCCGGCAACGACGCGGCGTCCCGGGCCGCGACCGCCGCCGCGATGTCGTCCACCGAGCCCAGGTAGCGTTCGCTGACCATGGTCGGCTTGCCGTCGACTCGGGCCATCTCCCGCAGGTAGTAGTACGTCCTGCCACCGATCTTCTTCGGGTAGAGGCTGACCACCTTTAGGTCATACACACCAGGAGGCCACGTATCGACCGCAGGGGCACTACAGGCCCAGGTCAGGCCTGTCATCGCGAATCACCAGACGACCACCAGACAGACAAGATCAAATTATCCCGGAAACTCGGGCTAGTGCAGCGCCTCATAAGTTCGGGCTTGTAGAAATAACGGTGTAACTCCCCGAGAGCGAAGATGCGCCGTGAGTGACACGATGGTGGAGCTTCCGCCGGCCTACGAGATCCCCATGCCGGATCGGCCCAACGGTCGCCAGGTGGAGTGGGACGTCGGCGACGGTCCGGGCGGTGGAATGGACCCTCGCGCCGGACGGGGACGACCCGCACGTCTGCATCCGGCTCGACGATCTCGATGAGGACGAGGTGGGCGCCGAGTGGGGTGCTACCGAACTCCTGCTCGACAACGGCTGGACCGTCCAGATCTGAACCGCGGTCTGATCGACAGCCCGTAGGCTGTCAACGTGGCTGTCAAAAGCCCAGAGCCCCGCGCCGTGTGATCGGCTGCGGGGCTCTGACCTGCCTCAACCAGCGTGCGCTCGGAGGGACTCGAACCCCCAACCTCTTGATCCGTAGTCCTCAGCGGACCGTCCATGGACGTCCACTGACGTCCATGGGTGCAGGTCACGGGCCTGGGACCGTCCACCGACGTCCACGGACGTCCACCCCCGTTGCAGTACAACTGCAGTACGGCAGCCGTCCGAGTGTCGACTACGGATCGTAAAGGTGGATCCGAGGTGATCCAGGGAACAGCTCTCCGAGGTGCTGCGATGGGTACTGCTCTGGCGAACTGCTACCCCATCAATCCTCTGCGACCGGCACAGGTAAAATCGAAGCGTGCCAGAATTTCCCAACCTTCGCATGGCTCTTCGCTCTTGGGTGGAAGAGGCGATGGTTCATTTGACGTACGACCCTGAAGCGCAAGAGTTTTTAAAATATCCGCCCCGTTGGGAATGTGACCAGGATGGGATATTCAGGGAAATCGAACGACCTGTTTGCGCTTGGCGACACAGGTCGTTGGAAGCGTTAAAAGAGATTCCAACGTGGAATGTTGTTCTCGAGGTTCTAGAGGGTGATGAGCGTCTTCGCGTTCAAATAGGAAACCTTGTAGGAACGCTGCATCACGCCCGCCGGATTGATACATTTACCATCGGCCTGCACGTGCTCCCGCGTCCTGGAGAGAAGATTGATTTCGACCGGCGCTACCTGGAACTGGATCAGTTCTTCGGCGCCGAAGAACTCGAACATGTTGTTCTTTGGTCGATTCCAGGTCTCATAGGAACGCATTTTCCCGTGGTGCTGGAGGCAGACGTTGAGCTCGGGGTCATGTCGGACCAAGAGTTGGCTTATGCTCTTGATGTTGAAGTAGTTCGTACGATATTCCCACGCACTCGACTATTAGATCCGCAGCCGGAGCATCGAACCTGCCTGCGATACAAGTATCTCCTACCCAAAAAAATCGGCGAGTCGCAACATGATGAAACTTTTCGCCAGATCCAGGATTTGCAATACCATATCGAAGCGCTGCGAACAAGACTTGAAAAGTCACTCGCATTGGTGTTGAGAGAGCCAGTCGTGATCGCAGGTAGACTCGATATGTCAACCGTGTGGAGTCTCTCGGGTGGGGTCGCCTTTCAGCAGTATCCACCGCGACGACCGGGCCTCGCGCGGCTTCCCGTCCATCTGAACCAGGAGCAGAAGTCTGATTTAGTAGAAATTTGGAAGTGCATCAAGAATTCGGAGATCCAAACCGAGAATAATGGTCTGGCACTTGCACTGAGACGGTTGAGCTACCAGGCAAATCGCGAACGTCCAGAAGACGAACTGCTAGACGTGATGATCGCGGCAGAAGCGCTCTACCTTTCTGGCGGCAGCAGCGGGAAGGAGCGTGGAGAACTTGGTTACCGCATGGCCCTGCGTGCCGCACTTTGGGCACAGCCAGGAGAAAATAGATTCTCGCCACGCGAGATTTTCAAACTGATGAAATGTGCTTATGATGTGCGAAGTATTATCGCCCACGGTGATAAGCTCAAGTCGCGAGATATTAAGATTCTAGACATGCAAGTCTCGCTTGCGGAACTTGTTTTTGAGGTCGAGGGAGTGGTCAAGTCCGGTTGTCGGCGAGCGCTGGTAGAAATTGCGTCTAATAGCACCCTCTGGCCCCCGGACTGGGATGGACTGGCGTTGGGACAGTAGACCGCCCCTCACCTTGGATAATAGATGACCGAACGTCCCAATCATGCGGGTATCTATGACGCCAGTGCGACCACAAATCCGTAGTTTGCTCCGGATCATCCGTGGACGTCCGCTGGGGTTCGCCGGGTCTGGTGACCTGGGCTCGGATGTCCGTGGACGTCTGCTGGCGTTCGTGGCTGTTCGTGGGCTGGGCTGTCAGTGTGGCTGTCATCGTGGCCGGTCGGGCACGGCCGATGCCCGTCGATCGGC
Source organism: Protofrankia sp. Cr2 (assembly GCF_963555885.1). NCBI lineage: Bacteria > Bacillati > Actinomycetota > Actinomycetes > Frankiales > Frankiaceae > Protofrankia > Protofrankia sp. Cr2. The sequence goes on along the minus strand of NZ_CAUVXG010000099.1, from coordinate 1,752 downwards.
TGGTTTCTGGTGGGTTGGGTGGTAGTGGCATGCTGGGCGTGTGACCGACGGGGGCAGTGAGGTTACCGTTCCGGACTTCTTCGTGTCGTACACCGGGGTGGATCGGGCGTGGGCGGTGTGGATCGCCTGGACGTTGGAAGCCGCCGGCTACCGGGTGGTGATTCAGGAGTGGGATTTTCGTGCGGGCGCGCACTTCGTGGCCGAGGTGCATCGGGCGAGCATGCAGGCCACGCGGACGGTGGCGGTGTTGTCCGCGGCCTATCTGAATTCGGAGTTCACCGCACCGGAGTGGCAGGAAGCGTGGCGCGCCGACCCGAACGGGCAGGACCGCAAACTGTTGGTGTTTCGGATCGAGGAATGTCCGCGGCCCGGGTTGCTTGCCCAGATCGTCTCGCGGGACCTGTTCGGGATCCCCCGGGAGGAGGCGCGGCGTGTGCTGGTGGCCGCCGCTGTGGGCGAGCGGGGGAAGCCGGCTACGGCACCGGACTTCCCCGGTGGCCCGGCCGGTGCGGGGGTGGCGGTGGGTGGTCCGGTGTTCCCGCCGGATCTGCCGGCGGTGTGGAATGCGCCGCCGCAGCTGGCCCATTTCGTCGGCCGTGACGAGCTGATCGACCAGGTACATACCCAGTTGGCGGCCTCGGGATCGGTGGCGGTCACGGCGTTGGAGGGGATGGGCGGGGTCGGGAAGACCGCGCTGGCGATCGAGTACGCCTACCGGCACGCCGCAGGCTACGACGCGGTGTGGTGGATACCGGCGGAAAATCCCGACCTGATCGGCGAACACCTGGTGGACCTTGCCGTCGAGCTCGGTGTTCCCTCGGATGCCCCGGCGGGCGCGATACTTGCGGTGTTACGCAGGCGGTATCCGCGCTATCTGCTGATCGCGGACAACGCCGACGATACCGATCAGATTATGGTGCTGCGTCCGGCCGGGGTCGGCCGGCTGCTGGTGACGTCCCGGCGGGTGGGGTTCGACACGGTCGGCGCGGTGATCGGGGTGCCGACGTTCGATCGGGCCGAATCGGTGGCGCTGCTCACCGCACGTTTTCCCACGATCGACCCGGTGGTGGCCGGTCGGATCGCCAAGCTGTTGGGGGATCTGGCGTTGGCGGTGGAACAGGCCGCCGCCTATCTGCGCCGCACCGGTATGCCGTCCGGGGATTACGCGGCCTTGCTGGATCGGCGGCTCGGGGACATGCTCACCCGCGGGCGGGTCGCCGACCGCCCTGCCATCACGATCGGTAACCTGTGGGAGTTGTCGGTGACACGGCTGCGCGACGAGTCCCCGGCGGCGGTCGAGCTGTTGGAGCTGTGCGCCCTTGCCGGCGCGGAGCCTGTCCCCCTCGACCTGTTTACCGGCGGGGTGGACCGGCTGGACGACGGCCCGTTGAAGACCGCTGTCTCGGACGGTGAGTTGGCCTGGCCGGAGACGGTCGGCGCGCTCACCGCGTACAGCCTCACCCGCCGGGAGAACAACGCTCTGGCGACGCATCGGCTGGTGCAGGCCGCGACCCGGCGTGCCATGAGCAGCGAGGTACGGCAGGCGCGGGCCGGGACCCTGGTGCGGCTGCTGCGCGGGATCCTGCCCACCGACATCATGCGGAACCCGGACGCCTGGCCGGTGTGGCGGGTCTACCTTCCTCATGTCATGGCCGTTCTCGGGCATACCGGTGCCGATGCCACGATGGATGGCTTGTCCTGGCTGTGTGACCGGACCGCAACCTATCTGGGCGAACATGCCCAGCTGGCCGC
>NZ_CAUVXG010000098.1:0-7673 GCF_963555885.1 Protofrankia sp. Cr2 | reverse complement strand
TTGCTGCTGGTGAGCGGCTGGCCGCACCGCATGCCGTCGATCTCGAATGCGCCTCGACGTTGCGAGGCCTGGTGCATGGGGGAAAGCTGCCTGCGGACGAGGGGGCACGCGCCCTGGATCTGCTCGGTCGCATGCCGCTGAGGCGTTTCGACCATGTGCCGCTGCTCCCGCGGATCTGGGCACTTCGGCACAACATGTGGCCGTATGACGCTTCGTACGTCGCGCTGGCGGAGGTGTTGGGCGCCGAGCTGGTGACGGTGGACCGAACGTTCGCCGGTAGGTCCGGTCTGATGTGTCCCGTCCGCAACCTTCGAAGCGAACAGTAGAGCCCCGGACACATCCGTGGCTTTCCATCAGGTCTGCGGCACGTTGCTGGTGGCTCATTGTCGGGGGAGGGGGAGGGGGATGTCGGTGGCGAGGACGATGGGCCGTGGGGTAATGGTTCGAGTCGCCCCTCGGACACGTTCCTTACGCCTACCAAGTGCTGATCGGGTTGTGACTCGATCAGTTACACCGAGCGTCGGACAGGCCCACAACCTGAGCGGCGCGGCCCCACCGGCGTAGCGGCGTCGAGGTCCCCGACGAGTCTGGTGAGCGCTTGGCCGAACACGACCTCCAGCGGCCGTCAGCCGGCGGGCAATGGCGCCCGCGTGCCACGCGGCGTCGCGGTCCGCCGACAAGACGCGGGACACGGCGGGACCGTGCTCCCGTGACGGCGGGACTCCCGAAAGGCCAGCGTTCATGTCAGGCGGCGAGCGGCGCCGCGACATGCGGGGAGAGAAAGCATGAGGATCCTGGACAGGTGCGCGGCGTTGACCGGCGCTGCGTATGTCCTGCTGGTCACGGTCGGCAACACACTGAGTACCGACAACAGCCCGGGACCGCACCCCGCGCATCCGACCGGCCAGCAGAACCTCGACTGGCTGCGCTGGATCGCCGGCAGCACCTCGGCCCAGGTCGGGGTGACGCTGGAGTTGTTCGGCTTCGTCGCGTGGGTGCTCTTCGTGGGGTACCTGTGCACGCGGGTCCGCACGGGCGGCTGGCTCGCGGCCGCGGCGTTCGCGGGCGGCGCCGTCGCGATCGCCGTGAAGGTCGCGTCCGCCGGACCGATACTCGCCGCGTATGTCCTGCGGGACGACCTTGGTCCCGAGACCGCGCGGGTGCTCGGCGACCTGGGCGGCGTCGCGTTCGTGCTGGACTGGTTGCCCACCGGGGTGTTCGTGGCCTGTGCGGCGGGTGCGGCGCTGGCGACCCGGACCGTGGGCCGCGTCCTCGGCTGGGGTGGCGTGGCCGCTGGTACCGGCGCCGTCATCGTCACGGCTGTCACCGGTGTGCACGTCCTGGGAGCCAATCCGCTGCCGTTCCTCGTCTGCCTGTTGTGGATCTTGGTGGTCAGCATCCGGCTCGGGGCCTGGCGGACCGCGCCAGACACGCCGGCACCCGCGGCAGATCCGGTGCGGGTCATGGTGTGATCGTCCTCGGCATTCTCCTTCGGCCCGGGAACCGTCACCATGACGCTGTGAGCGTCGCGACGGAATCTCGGGCCGGCTGGGCGGTGGCCGGTGTGTCGGCGTGCGTGCTGGGATTCTGGCTCGTCCTTGGTGGGCTGGGCGACGTGGGACGGCTTTCGTTCGGCGACTTCGTCGACAACGCGTACTCGAACATCGTCTTCGGACTGGCCTTCCCGGTGGTCGGCACGCTGATCCTGTCGCGGCGGCCGGGACATCGGCTGGGCTGGTTGTACTGCCTGTGTGGGCTGGCTTCCTCGGTGACGCTCGCGGCTTATTCCTACGCCCAACGCGGCCTGGTTGATGGTCCGGGCCTGCTTCCGGGTGCGCTCGCGGCGGGATGGGTGTCGTCGTGGATCTGGCTTTGCGGCGTGAGCCCGCTGGTCACATTCGGCGTCCTGTGGTTCCCGGACGGCCGGTTGCCGTCGCGGCGCTGGTGGCCCGTGCAGGTGGTGGCGGGCCTGGCCATCGGCTTGGGCGTGGCCGTCATCGCGTTGCGGCCTGGCCCCTTGGAGAACGCCTCGGTGCGGGACAACCCGCTGGGGCTGCCGCTGCCTCGGTCGTGGTTCGGCGCCGTCAGCTCGGTCGGAGTGTTCCCGGTACTGCTCGTCGCCGTGGTCGGCGGCCTCGCGGCGGCGGTGGTGCGCTATCGCCGCGGGTCCACCGGTGAACGCGATCAGCTGCGCTGGTTCCTGGTCGCTGTCCTGCTGATCGTGGTCACCATCGCGCCTGTCGGCGGCTCGACGGTGGGCGTCGTGCACAACCTTTTCAGCCTGGTGGCGATCCCGCTGCTGCCGTTGTCGGTCGGTGTCGCGGTGCTACGTCACCGGCTGGACGGCGTCGAGGTCGCGGTACGTCGGTCTCTGGTTTACGGCTGGCTCATCGCCGCGGGCCTCGCGGTGTACGCGGCGGTGGTCCTGGTCCTGCAGGCCGTCCTGCGCGGCCACGCCGAACCGGCGGTCACCCTCGCCGCGGCCGGCGCCGTCGCCGTGCTCTACCAGCCGCTGCGGCTGCGCCTGGAGCGCTCGGCCGACCGGATGCTCTACGGCGACCGCGGCAATCCGTACGCGGTGCTCGTCGGCCTGGGGCGCCGGCTGCAGGCGGCCGGCTCGGCGGAGCACACTTTGCCGGAAACGGTGGGGGCCATCGCCTCGGCGCTGCGGTTGCCGTATGTCGCGGTGGAGCTGCCCGGAGACCCGCCAGCGCATCCGACCGCCGTACACGGGACGTCGCAGGGCTCCGCGCCGGTGATCATACCGCTGGCCCATGGCGGCGCCGATGTCGGCCGGCTCGTAGTCGCCCGCCGGGGCAGCCGGGAGGACCTCACGCCGGCCGAGCGCCGGCTGCTGGACGATCTCGGCAGCCAGGTGGCCGTCGCCGCCCACGCCGTCCTGCTGGATCGCGCCCTGCGACGGTCCCGCGAACGGCTCGTGGTGGGCCGGGAGGAGGAGCGCCGGCGGCTGCGCCGCGAGCTGCACGACGGCCTCGGTCCGGCGCTGGCAGGCGTGGCGCTGGGGGTCGACGCCGCGCGCAACATGCTCCGTGCCGACCCGCACTCCGCCGACGCGCTGCTCGCCGACCTGAAGGACGAGACGTTGGGCTGCGTAGGCGAGGTACGCCGCATCGTCGAGGACCTCCGCCCGCCGGCGCTCGACGAGCTGGGCCTGCTACCGGCGTTGGCGGCGTTCGTCGACCGGCTGTCCACCCGCGACGACGCGTTGCGGGTTGCCGTACAGTCGCCCGACCCGCTGCCGCCGCTGCCCGCGGCCGTCGAGGTGGCGGCGTACCGGATCGCTACCGAGGCGATCACGAACGTCGCGCGGCACGCGCACGCCCGCTCCTGCCTGCTGCGTCTGGACGTCGGCGACGACCTGACCGTCGAGGTGCGCGACGACGGTGTCGGTGTGCCGGCCGCCCCGCCGGCCGGCGTAGGCTTGGCGTCTATGGCCGAACGCGCCGCCGAACTCGGCGGGTCGTGCGTGGTGGCCCGGCTCGACGGCGGCGGTACCCGCGTCATGGCCCATCTCCCGCTGGCCGCGGCATGACTCCGCCGCTGCGCGTGCTCCTCGCGGATGACCACCCGGTGTTCCGCAAGGGCCTGCGCGCCCTGCTCACCTCCCTGCCGGAGGCGACGGTCGTGGGTGAGGCCGCCGACGGCGAGCAGGCGGTACACCTCGCCGCCGAGCAGGAGCCCGACGTCGTCGTGATGGATCTGAACATGCCGGGCGTCAACGGCGTGGACGCCACCCGGCGCATCATCGCCGCACGGCCAGGCACAGGTGTCCTGGTTCTCACCATGTTCGAGGACGACGACTCGGTGTTCGCCGCGATGCGGGCCGGCGCCCGCGGCTACCTGGTCAAGGGCTCCGACACCGACGAAGTCATCCGCGCCATCACCGCGGTCGGCAACGGCGAGGCCATCTTCGGCCCGTCGGTCGCGCGCCGGATCATGGCCTTCCTCACCCGCCCGTTGTCGGCCTACGACGAACAGCAATTCCCCCAACTCAGCGCCCGTGAACGCGAGATCCTCGACCTCATCGCCGCCGGGACCGCCAACCCCGACATCGCCAGAAGGCTCTTCCTCAGCCCGAAAACCATCCGTAACCACGTGTCCAACATCTTCACCAAACTGCAGGTGGCGGACCGCGCCCAGGCAATCGTCCGGGCCCGCGCCGCCGGCCTCGGTCGCCAACCCGGCGACCTGGGGTGACCGGACTGTCGTGACGACGGCCTACGACCAGCTCGGTGGGGTCCGGCCAGGTTGCGTGAGACCGCATTCGTAGGCGTAGACGACGGCCTGTACCCGGTCGCGTAGCCGTAGTTTGGCGAGGATGCGGGCGACATGCGTCTTAACGGTGCCTTCGCCGACGTACAGGGCGCGGGCGATCTCCTGGTTTGACAGGCCGCGGGCGATGAGCCCAAATACCTCGTGCTCGCGTTCGGTAAGTGTTGTGACCTCGGCCGGCATCGGGGCATGGGGAGGCGGGCCGGCGAGGAAACGCTCGATGAGTTTGCGGGTGGTCTCGGGTCCGAGCAGCGCGTCGCCAGTGGCGACGACCCGGACCGCGTCGACGAGCCGTGCGGGTGGGTCGGTTTTGAGGAGGAACCCGGCCGCTCCGGCCCGCAGCGCCTCGTACACGTATTCGTCGAGGCCGTACGTGGTGAGCATAAGGATCCGGGCGCGTACCGCGGAGGCGACGAGCCGGCGGGTCGTCTCGATGCCATCCAGGACCGGCATCCGAATATCCATGATTACAACGTCGGGGTCCAGCGCCGCGGTCAGCATGACGGCCTGCGATCCGTCGGCCGCCTCGCCGACGACATCAAGATCGTCCTGGCATTCCAGGATCGTGCGTAGACCGGCGCGGACGACGGCCTGGTCGTCGACGAGCAGGACCCGGGTCATCGCGCGGTCGGGAACGACGCTCGTACCGTCCAGCCGCCGGTCTGGCCGCGGCCGGCTTCGAACCGTCCCCCGAAAATCGACACCCGTTCGCGCAGCCCGGTGAGGCCGTGTCGGCCGCCGGCGCCCTGCGGGCACCCCGGACCGTCGTCGGACACCTCGACCTCCAGGTCGTCCGGCTGGTACCGCAGCACGACCGACACCCGGGCATTTCCCGCATGTTTCAGCGCGTTGGTCAGGCTTTCCTGCACCACCCTGTACGCCGACAGCTCGACCGCCGCGGGCACCCGGCCTGCGGTCCCCTCCGTCATCATCCGCACCGGCAGCCCGAGCGCGCAGGTGGTCGCAACCAGCCGGTCGAGGTCAGCCAGGGTCGGCTGCGGGTCGCGCGAAGGCTCCGGGTCGTCGCGGATGAGCCCGACCAGCGTGCCCATCTCGCCGATCGCCTCCTGCCCGGTGGCCCGGATCAGTGCGAGCGCCTCGCGCGCCTTGGCGGGATCGCGGTCGAGGACCTGTTCGGCGGCACCGGCTTGAAGCACGACCACCCCAAGACCATGGGAGATGATGTCGTGCAGTTCGCGGGCGATCCGCCGGCGTTCCTCCGCGACGGCCGCGGCGGCGCGTTGCTCCTGCTCCCGTTCCAGCGTGACGGTCCGCTCCTCCAGGACCAGGGTGCGCCCCCGAAGGGCACGTGTGGCCAGGCCGACCGTGACCGGGAGGGCGAGCGCCGCCAGCGTCCACAGCATGTCCGGGAGCGCTTCGCCGTTGGGCTCACGTAGGCCCATCGCTGCCGTGAAGCAGACAATGGCGCCGCCCGCGTACCGCAGGTCGGCGCCGTAGACACCGACCGAATACGCCGCGACGAGGCTGATCAGCAGCGACGAACCGCTCTCGAAATGACCGAACGCCACGAGGACGACCGTCAAAGCGCCCATGGTGCCGGTGAACGCCAGCACCGGCCGACGCCGCCGCCAGGCGAGGCAGACGCCAGCGGCGACAACGAGGGCGGCCACGGCGGGGCGAGGCCCGGGCCAGTCGGGCTGGGTGAGCGCGTCGAGCCCGCCGTAGCCGGCCAGCACGGCGGCCAGCATGACATCCGCCGCCCGTGAGCGCACAAAACAGCGGATAGGTCCGGCCAGCCGACGTTCCCACATAGCCGCACCCTAGCGACATCAATCCGCCACCGCGTCTGCCTTTCGGCAGACCCTGCCTCTCCCGCTCGGCAGGACACGAATCTTCCTTACTGGTGACGACGGCGGGTGGATCCGTTTCTAGCGTGGTCACAACGTCGGTGATCCCAACTGACGTCTTGGTCGGTCTCGCAGCCGCCGGCAGCGGCGCGCTCCAGGCAAGCCCCCACCGACCTGAAGCTTTCCCGCCCCCGGGCGGAGACCTGAGCCCCACATCTGGACACCGAAAGGAGTCACCTCATGGACCTGTTCGTCCGCACCGGGTCATGGGCGGCAATCGCCGGAGGCGCACTGCTCGCCGGCGGCGCGTTCATCAACGTCCTGCCACCCGACTACGCGTCCAACGAGTTCTCCCGGGAGGTCACGACCGGCACATTCGCGCTGACCGCGACGCTCCGACTCCTCAGCATCCCGCTCCTCACCTGGGGCATCCTGGCGATCTACGCCCGGCAGGCCGACCGGCTGCACGTCTTCGGTCTCGTCGCCGTCGTGCTCACGCTGACGTCGCTGCTCCTCAACGGCAGCGTCGTGTTCGCCGACCTGTTCATCACACCGTCCATCGCGCACCAGGCACCAGCGATCCTGGACGGTAACCCGGGCGGCCGGCTTGGCGTCGGATTCCTGCTCGCCTGGGTCAGCAACCTCTCATTCCTGCTGCTGGGGATCGCGACCCTACGCGCGAAAGCACTCAGCCGGTGGAGCGGCTGGGCCCTGGTCATCGTAGGATTGTGCCCTGCCCTCCCCCTCTCCGGCACCGAAACCATCATCGGCCTCGGACTCGCCGCAGCCGGGTTCGCCGCACTAAAGCCCCGCCCGGCCACCGCAGCGGAAACCATCCCCGCCAGCCTGATACGTTCGTGAATCTCGGGTGTCCCGCGTCAAGATCTTGACTGAGAAATCTTGACCTGAATGTTCAGCATTCTGGATTTTGGTTGGGGGTTTGCCGGCGGGCTGATTGTGGACCTCGAGCGGCCGGTGCTGGCCGAGCGCGTCGCGCGACCGGAGGTGGTCCTCGATGATCTCGTCTGCGAAACGAGCGCCTACTGGAACATCTTCACAGGGGTTTCCTCATGGCCACACAGTAGCTAGTATCCCAGCGGTAACCGCGACTGCCGATCATCGACGATTAACCCCGACGTCCCGGTAGCCGAAGGCCGATATCCCGGGCAAGAGGGGGCCGTTGTCCCGTGACACCGGGACACATCCCCGCTGACCATCTGGTGCAGCGGGATCGACACGCAGCGGAGGCTCAGGTGAAAAGGCACGGATTCCCGCGGGTGGCCCTGCGGCGGCGGGCACAGCCGCAGCCTGAGTTGCGTGGCCCACCGGCATAGCAGCCGGCGACCCCACCGATGTGGCCGTTGGCGGTCGCGGTCGCCGCAAGTCCTGGGGATTTCCCGGAAGCCGGCGACGCCGTCCCGGCCGGACACTCGACCCGCACGACACAGATCGAAATGTATTGATTCCGGTCGATGAAGGAGGCCAGCAGGCGCGTGATGCCAGCCGAGCACATGACGGGCCGGTCGTCGGCGTCGCCGGCCGATAGGACGGGGGCAGGTATGACCGCCGCCG
>NZ_CAUVXG010000097.1:0-7801 GCF_963555885.1 Protofrankia sp. Cr2 | reverse complement strand
AGATGTGTATAAGGGACAGGTCGAGGGTGGGTGGGATGAGGAGCCGCCACCGGATGGTGTGCCGCTTGGTGCGGGTTGCGTCGACGGCATGCCAGCTGAAGAGCCCCCGCCGGATGGCGTTCCGCTTGGCGGCTCTGTTGACGGCGAACCACCCGATGACGGTGGGTTCGTGGTGGACGGTGGGGGTGTGTAAGGCTGGTCATTCCCGCCGTCTGTGCTCCCGGGACGCACGAACGGGCGGTTCGTCGACGGATCCACGAGCGTGAACGACACCAGCGGGCTGGGCGATCCTTCGATGATCGTGACCATTGTCGGCGAGAATGCGGGCCACGCGGGACCGACAAAGGTCGGGTTCGAATGCGCGGAAGGTGCGGTCAGCGGGTTTCCGCAGTTGCATTTCGTGGCCGGTCTGCCGTATCTGTCCACCAGCACGGCTGTACCAGCCTGAAGTACCGAAGAGATGGCGACCGCGCGATTGCCGGCATAGCGATAGTTTGTCACGTACGTGTCAGTGCGCAGGATCACCGGCGTCAGTGTCCGGAGATGACTCGGCGCGTCCTGGGGCCTGACCCCGAGGACGCCGGACCACGCAGTCGCCCGGTCAGGGTTGCGTCGAAGGAGCTCGGCCATCTTTCCGATGTCACAACTGGAGTGGCTGGGGGTTCCGCCGTACAGCCCCGGGGTGTTCGCCGGGTAGGTGTGTCCGACCTTCGGCGGTGGTTGGACGTCCGCCATGTCCTTGCCGACAGGGGGCAGGAACGGGTTCGGACCGGGTTCGAAGACGGGTTCTCGCGTGAAGCTCGCGGCCGTCTTCTCGGCGCCGGTCAACGAGAGGCCGACGAAGCCGGCGAGCGCGGTGACCAGCACCACCAGAACGACGATGACCGCCGGCAGGCTTGAGGTGAGATGACGGATCCGTCGTCCTGGCGGTTCGGACTGGACGCGTTCGGCGGGCCGGCTGGTAGCGGGCGGGCCGGTAGCGGGCGGGCCGGCAGCGGGCGGGCCGGCAGCGGGCGCCGAGACGACCTGCCGCGCGGGTGTTGCCGGGCCGTTCGTATCGGCCGGACCGTTCGTACCGGTTGGGCCATTCGTACCGGCAGGGTCGGCAACAGGGCCGTTGGGCGGTTCGATCGACCCTGTCCGCTTGGTGACGATCGGGCGGGCAGTCGGACCCGGCGCCGCGATCCGTCGTCCGGTGGCGTCAACCCTTCCGGACGTGCGAGTGGGCGGCCGGGTTGTCGGCTCTGTCCGTAGGGGCGCCCAGCCATGCATCACCTCGGTGACGGCTGCCTGCTGCTCGGCCGGAGGACTGCCGATCATGCTCCACAACAGCTCGGTAGCGGACGGACGGTCGGCCGCTTCCTTGCTCAGGGCACGGACGACAAGCGGCCGAAGCGCCGGGTCAAGCCCCTCCAGCCGTGGTTCCTCCCGCGTCACCCGGTAGAGCACGGACTCTGTGGAACCCTCGCCGAACGCGCAGCGACCGGTCCCGGCGAAGGCCACCGCCCCGCCCCACGCGAAGATGTCGGCCGCAGCCGATATCACCCCACCACGGACCTGCTCGGGTGCCATGAACGCCGGAGTGCCCAGACCGCGCAGGTCCTGGCGCACCCGTGTCGCAGCATCCACCGACCGGGCAATCCCGAAATCGATCACTCGTGGGCCGAACTGTGACATCAGTACGTTGGCCGGTTTCAGGTCCTGATGCACCACCCCGGCCCGGTGGATCGCGGTCAGCGCGGCCGCCACCCCGACCGCGAGGCGTTCCAGGTTCGCCGATGGCAGGGGTCCGTCCGAGGCGACCACGGCGGCCAGCGTCGGGCCGTCGACGTATTCGGTGACCAGATACGGTTGCTCGGCGTCCGGATCGGCGTCGAGCACCTCAGCGGTACAGAAACGCGCGATCCGGCGGGCGGTGGCGGCCTCCCGGCGGAAACGGGCGCGAAACGCCGGATTGCTCGCGACGTCGGACCGGATCACTTTGATCGCAACCAGGCGCCCAGGCGCGCTCCGGGCCAGGTAGACGACGCCCATGCCACCCGCGCCGAGCCGGCGGAGCACGGTGTACGGGCCCAGCCTGGTCGGGTCGAACCGTCCCAACGGGGTTCCCGCGGCGGCTACGACCGACTCAACCGATTTCGGGTCGGACACCGGGCCTACCTCCGTCACGCCGTCGGGTTGCTTCACGCCGTCGGGTTGCCGGATAAACCGTCCCCGCGAAAAGCCCGGTGGGCAACCGCGCTGCCTGAAATATGCGCTGGCGGCACTGTATGGCGCTGGCGGCACTGTGTCGAAGGATTCCACCGACCAGTCCGGAAAATATTCTTCTGAAATATCCGGATCTTGTATGTATATTACGGAAATAATAACGTGTAAAAGCTGATGATGTCGTTGCCGGACGCTCTAAACCGCGGTGATCGGTTATTCACCCCATCCCGGGCGTTCGGCGCAGCGCCGGGACGGGCATCCCACCGAGTGGCCCGGGGTGGCTGCGGGCTGCCGGAAATGATGATTGATGTCGGATGTGGATTCCGGACAGCCCGATTTCTGTACCAGCCCGATTTCTGTAGCAGCCCGATGAGGAGGCGGCACGGACGTGGAGTACCAACTTGCCATCGATGTGGGATCGGCATGGGTGACGGCCGCTCTCGCGGATGGCGGCCGTGTCAGAGTCGTTTCCTTCGGTGGCGCCGGCGCACGGCTGCCGGCCGTGCTTTACCTGGGAGCGGACGGGTCGACGCTGTTCGGGCACGCGGCCCGTCGCCGGGCGCTGGCGGACCCGGCGCGCGTGGCGTCAGACATCCCTCGTCGCCTGGGTGATCCAACGCCGCTGCTCATCGGTGGCGCATCCCTGCCGGTGGCGTCCCTGCTCGCACGGTTGCTCGGTCATGTGGTCGCAGAGGTGGTCAGCCAGACCGGCGGCCCGCCGACGAGCATCACCGTGAGCCATCCGGCGAGCTGGTCGCCCTACAAGATCGATATTTTGTCGGGCGCGCTCCACCAGATCTCCGTCGATGGCTCGCCCATTCTTGCTACCTGCCCCGCGCCGGTGGCGGCCGCTACATACCGCCAGCACCTGTCGGCCCGGACCGGGGATCCGGTCGCCGTCTATGACCTGGGCGCAGGCTCGTTCGACACCGCCGTCGTGGGTCTGGACGCAGGCTCGGGCGACGGGCCGGAAGGCGGCCGGTGGGTCCTGCGCGGCCACCCCGACGGGCTGGACCACATGGGCGGTCGTGATCTGGACGAGGCCGTCCTCGGACACGTGATGAATGTCCTGGGCGACAGGGTGGCGGGGCTACCGTGGACGGCTCCGCCGGAGATCACCACGATGCCGCGCACGGTGCCGCCGATCGACCCTGCCCTGCTGTCCGGATTCGCCCGGCTACGTGCCGAGTGTGCTGAGGCTCGGGAGACGTTGTCCGAGGACACTGAGGCCGAGATCGGTGTTGTCCTGCCCTCGGTTGTCACCATGGTTCGGATAACCCGGGCGGAGTTCGACGCTCTCGCCCGGCCGGCTCTCACCGAGACTGTGGCCGCGCTGCGCCGCACGCTTCTGTCAGTGCCGGTAGACCCCTCCGACCTCGGCGCGGTCCTGCTGTGCGGCGGGTTGGTGCACACCCCACTCGTCCACGATCTGCTGGTGGCGGAGCTGGGCGCGGATGTGATGCTCGATGTGCGTCCGGCCGGGGAGATCGCGCTCGGCGCGGCCCTGATCGCGGCGCATGAGGCATCGCCCGAGCTGGCCTCCCCCGACGCGGTCGACGGCGGCGCGGGGCCTGCTGCCGACAAGGGGCATACCGGCGTACCTCCCACGGGCCTCATCGCCCCGCCACTGCCCACGAGTGTGCCGCCGGCCGAGCTCTACCGGTCGCGTCCGGGTGCGGCAGCCACGGCGCAGGATCAGGCGTCCGCACACGAACCCGTCGCACCCGCCGGTCATGGCTCTCGGCGGCTGACCGGGCCTGTGCGCAGGCACCCGTGGGCGTTTGCGGCAATGATCATCTGGATGATTCCGTTGATTGTCATCGTGGTCGTCCTGTTCGGTGGCGGGAGCTCAGGAGGCTGGGCCGAGGAATACCACTACGCCTCGCCGTGGGTCTACCGGGCGCAGGAACAGGCCGAGAACCTCCCGCCGCCTCTGGTCGGGGACGTGCCCAACCCAGGCCCGAACGACGTCACCGTGGGTGGTTCGATCGAGGTCGCACCGGTCACGGAAACCGCTTACGCACTGTTCCGCAGACAGCAGCGCGACGTCCAGGTGACAACCCGTGCGGTGAGTACCGACGACGGCTTCGCCAAGTTGTGCCAAGGCCAGCTTGACATCAGCGGTGCGTCATTCCCCAAGGAACCCACCGCCACGTGCGGGCAGGATCAGGTGAGTGCCTTCGAGGTCGCGCACGAGACATTGCCGGTCGTGGTGGACAGGAGCAACACCTGGGCGCGCTGCCTCACCCTCGCGCAACTGCACGCGGTCTGGGGGAAGGAATCAACGATCAGTTCGTGGCGGCAGGTCGACCCGTCCTTCCCGGATGTTCCTCTGACACCGGCGGGTTTCAACCCCGGCTCGATCCCGAACGCCTTCTTCAACGCCGGAGTCAACAATGGCAGGGAGGAGGGTCGGACGGATTTCCGCAGCTATTCCGACGGCAACGCGATCGCCCAGGCTGTGGGGTCGACCAGGGGCGCGGTGGGGTATGTGGATTTCCCGACCCTTGCCGCAAACACCGAGCGTGTCAGCGGAGTCCAGATCAACAATGGGGCGGGATGCGTTGAGCCGACCCTGGAAAACGCCCGCGCCGGTCGGTATCTGCCGTTGTGCAAGCCGCTCTACATCTATGTCCGGTCGGCGGCATTGCGCCGTCCCGCGGTGGCAGCGTTCGTCAGGTTCTACCTGTCCAACCAAGCGGAGATCGCGATGGCGGCCCACACTGTGCCTCGCGACGAGGCAGAGGTCAAGGAATCGGTCGAGAAAGTGGACGAACTGACCAAGGGCGTCGGCCCGGTGCGGCCAGGTTGACATTCTCGGACAGCTACCCGCAGGGCGGTCGGTAAGCCATGTCGGGAAGGAATCGGCTCCACTCCTGCGGGGTCAGACGGTTGCCCGGGTCTGCGCATGCCGCAGCGGCGAGCCGGGTGGGGTCGAGCCGCAGGAGTCTGATCGTGGCGTCGTTGCCGGCCGTGGCCAACGTCTCGCCGGCGGCATCGAACGCCACCGTCTGCACGCCGCCAGCCGGTGCGCCGGTGAGGCGCGCAAGGACGGGGTCGCGGGGGCTGGTCACGTCGACCAGGCCGACCGTTGCGTCCAGGCTCGCCGTGGCGAGCCAGCCGCCACCGAACGCGACACCGGTTACCCAGTCGAGGTGATCGGTCAGCACCGCGTCGGGGGTCGGGCGAGCGGGGTCGGAGACATCCCACAGCCGTGCGGTGTGGTCGTCACCGCCAGTGGCGAGCAGATGTCCGTCCTGGTTGAAAGTGATCCCCTCCACGACCCCGCTGTGGCCGGTCATCGTCGCAAGAGAACGCGGGGCCTGACGGTCGCTGATGTCCCACAGCCGGGCGGTGCCATCGACCGAGGCGGTGGCCAGGATCCGCCCGTCCGGCGCGAACGCGACGCTCTGTACAGGGCCGAGATGGCCATAGAGGCTCGTCAGGAACATCGGGTGTCGTGGGTCGGAGACGTCCCACAGCCGCGCCGAGCGGTCATCGCTTGTGGTCGCGACGGTACGGCCGTCCGGACTGAACGCCACGCCGTTCACCGGGCTGATATGGCCGGCCAGCGTGGACAGCGCAGCTGGCCGGTACGGGTCGGAGACATCGGTGAGGCGAGCGGTGCTATCCGGGCCGGCAGTAGCCAGCAGACGTCCGTCCGGGCTGATCGCCATACTGTTGGCCTGCCCTGTTCGTTCGCTGAGCGTAGCCGCAGGCAGCACCGGGGAGTGACTGGTGGCATCGAAGATGGCAACAATACCGTCGGAGTCAGGACCCGGGCCGGACCCCGCGAGCAGCCGGCCGTCCGAGCTGAGCGCGACTGCCCCGACGGATTTCGTGGGCATGGCAACGGGGGTGGCCGACGGCCAGACGAAAGATGTGATCATTGCGAGCCGGGCCTCGGGCGTGGGGGACAGTTTCCAGGCAGCGAGGCTGAGCCGGGCGGCCAGTGCCGGGTCTTTCGCACGCTGCGTGTCCGCCGCTGTGGTGAGCCGGCGGGAAGCGTCCTGGGACCTGTCGGGGGACGACCGCGATGTCAGCACCGTGGCGAGGGTTCCCGCCACCAGGACGAGCGCGAACAATCCGGCGAGAATCGCCCGCCTGCCAACAGCCCACCGCCACCACCGTGCGGGCAACGACGGCCGGGAAGGCAGCCCATCCGGTGTCGGTGTCTTGGGTGTCGGGGGTGCAGACGGGGGGCTGGGCGCCGGTATTCGCGCCGGGGCCTGTGATCGGGCCTGGCTCTGTGATCGGGACGGTGCCGGTGGGTTCGCGGCCGCTGGCGCGGGGAACGACGCAATCGGCGTGACGCCCGGCTGGTGCGGTTGCCGTTCCGCTGGGGACGCGTGCGGCGGGGACGCCGGTTCGGTCAAGACGGTTTCGGCCATGGATGGATCGCCGAGGAGACGTACGAGCAGGTCCTGAGCGCTGGGCCGCTCGGTCGGGTTCTTGCCCATGGCTTCTTCGACAAGCAGACTCAGCTCGTCATCCAGGCCATCAAGGCAGGGCTGGGTGTGCACGGCTCGGTACAGCAAGGCGTCGGTCGGCCCCTGCCCGAACGGAAGGCGGCCGGTGCCCGCATAGAGGACGACGCCACCCCAGGCGAAGACGTCCACCGCGGCTGTGATCTCGTCTCCGACGATCTGTTCCGGCGCCATGAAGCCAGGGGTTCCGATCCGCTGCTTTTCGCCGCTGATCGTGGTGAGCGCCGTTGTGCGCGCCATCCCAAAGTCGATCACTTTGGGCCCCATGGCGGAAACAAGCACATTGGACGGTGTGAGGTCACCATGAGTCACGCCAGCGTTGTGGATGGCGGTGAGCGCGGTCGCAACATTCACGGCGAGCAGTTCGAGGTCTGTCGAGCGTAGCGGGCCCTGCTCCGAGACGGTCACGGACAGCGTCAGCCCTTCGACGTATTCAGTGACCAGGTAGGGCTGGTCGGCGTCGGGGTCTGCGTCGATGACAGCGGCTGTGCAGAACCGCGCGACCCGGCGGGCGTTCACCGCCTCCCGCCGGAATCGCTCCCGGAACTCCGGTGCACGGGCGAAGTCGGGCCTGATCATCTTGACGGCGACCAACGGGCCGTCCGGGCGTCGTCCGAGGTACACCGTGCCCATCCCGCCCTGGCCGAGCCGACCATGCAGATGGTAGGGCCCGAGTCGGTGTGGGTCACCCGCGTGCAACGGCGATGCGGACCGGGGTGCCGCATCCGCCACTGTCGCCACCCGCCCCTATCGGATTTCCGCCGGCATCGGGTGATCTGCCGCCACCGTGCCTGTTCATACCCGGACCGTTGATACCCGGACCGTGGGTGACCATGCCGCGGCCCGGGCACTTCAGGCGAAAGTCAGGTCCGCATGGGCGACCACGTCAGGGTGTGAAGGGTCAGGGTGTGAAGGCGAGGCAGACGTCGTGCCCGCCGAAACCGAACGAGTTCGACAACGCCGCACCGGTCGGGATGGCCCGGTTGTCGATGGCCACCACATCCAGATCGATCTCGTCGTCGAGCGCGTCGAGGTTGCGGGTGGCCGGCACCGTGCGGTCGCGCAGCGCCAGGACGCAGAACACCGCCTCGACCGCGCCGGCCGCA
>NZ_CAUVXG010000096.1:1464-9668 GCF_963555885.1 Protofrankia sp. Cr2 | reverse complement strand
AATCACGAAACGTGGACCGGCCACAGCAAACATGACGGCCCCGGCGACGATCTCTTCGGCGGCGTTCCCTGATACCGGGTGGCGGCAGGGGTGGAGGTGAACCTGTGAGCGCCGAGTTCTGTGATCGCTGGGATCTGAGCGCGCACACCCCGGTACCCCCGACCGGTCATCCGGCGGGGAACTCGGGGACGGTGATCGAGCCGTCCGCTGCAAGTGGGAAGCCCGGGTTGTACGCAATCTCCCAGGCATGACCGTCAAGGTCGGTGAAGACTCCCGCATAGCCACCATAGAACGTCTCAGCCGGAGGACGGGTGACCGTTGCCCCTACCCGCTCCGCCGTCGCGATAAGATCGTCAACCTCCGCCTCGGACCGAACATTGTGTGCGAGGGTGACGCCGCTGAAGCCGCTGGCCGGCCCGTCTGTGATAGCGCAGTCGCGTGCGAGCTTGTCACGACCCCAGAGGACCAGCGCGATGCCGCCGGCCTGAAAGAACACGGTCTCTTCGACCTCTTGACCGTGCCAACCCAGCCGCTCATAAAACGCCCGAGCGCGCCGCACGTCGGCAACGCCCAATGTGATCAAGCTGACACGCTGCTCCATTACTGAAAGGTACTTCACGAGGGAAATCACCCTCCGTTGTCAGGCATTTTCACTGCGTGCTCAGCCTGCATCCACAACAGCCTGTCCTCCACTCGCGCAAGGGTGTCGGCCATTGACCGGGCAGCGTGCGGCCGAGCCCACTGAGGCCGACGACGTCGGCGTGGACGGCAGCGTGGACGGCGGCGGGTCACAACCGGGCGGGATTGGTGCCCCATGAGGGTCAGTCGGTGTTCTCAAACGCGTTCCAATGATCAACTACTGCAATCTTGCAAACCTCCTCTCAATACTTAACGTAAGTAAACAGATACAAAATGTCGTCTTGACGCGGCCCTGCGCCCGTCCCACCGCATGAAACAGCTGAGGAATTGATAAAATCTGTTTCAGGTGTGCCGGGAAGCCTGGTCGGCGTGGGGGATGGACTGCAGCGATCCGCGGCAGCAACCCCGATCACGGACCAGAGGTTCGGCGGATGCGCGCGGTGGGGACCCTCCTTTTTCTTGTGGTGCTGGCAACCGCGGTAGCCACCGGGGCACGCCGCTGGCGGGTGCCCGCTCCACCGCTGCTGGTGCTGGCCGGTCTTGCAGTGGCGCTCATGCCGGGCACTCCTACCTTGCACATAGCTCCGCAGACCATCGGTCTGGTCGTCCTGCCCCCGCTGCTGTACGCCTCCGCCGAGGAGCTGTCCCTGCGCGACCTGCGCATGGTGTGGCGGCCGGTCGTTGTTCTGGCGTTCGGCCTGGTGCTGGCCTCCTCCGCCGCCGTGGGCGCGGTGACCGCTGCGCTCACGCCGTTGCCGGTCGCCATGGCTTTCGTGCTGGGCGCGGTGCTGGCCAGTACCGACCCGGTCGCGGTCACCGCGCTCGGCCGCAGGCTCGCGCTTCCCGGCCGGGTGCAGGTACTGGTACAGGCGGAGAGCCTGTTCAACGACGCCACCTCGCTGGTGCTCTTCAAGGTCGCAGTCACCGTCGCGGTGGCCTCCGGCGCGGTCAGCTGGGACGTGGCCGGCGGTGAGTTCGTCCTGCTTGCGGGCGGTGGAAGTGCGATCGGCGCGGTGGTCGCGGTGGTGGTCGCGGCCATCCGCCGCCGCACCACCGACCCCGTGCTGGAGACCGTGATCGCCCTGATCACCCCGTACACCGCCTATGTGCTGGCCGAGTCCGCGCACATGTCGGGGATCACCGCCGTCGTGGTCGCGGGCGTGCTGCTAGGCCGGTCCGGGCACCAGCTCAGTGACGCCCATATCCGGCTGCAGCTGCACGCTGTGTACGCGGTGGTGATCTTTCTGCTGGAGAGCGTCGTCTTCAGCATTGTCGGCCTTGAACTGCCGTCCCTGATCCGT
Source organism: Protofrankia sp. Cr2 (assembly GCF_963555885.1). Classification (NCBI taxonomy): domain Bacteria; kingdom Bacillati; phylum Actinomycetota; class Actinomycetes; order Frankiales; family Frankiaceae; genus Protofrankia; species Protofrankia sp. Cr2. The sequence goes on along the minus strand of NZ_CAUVXG010000096.1, from coordinate 7,728 downwards.
GAACTCCCGGCCGGAACCGGTCTGTGGCCGCTGCAGGCACTCGCCATCGCCGCCACTCTGATCGCCCTGCGGGTGGTGTGGATGCTTCCGCTGTCCGCGGCGGTCAGGCCCACCAGAGGCCGCCCGTCCTGGCGCCTGGCGGGCGTGGTGACCTGGGCCGGCACCCGGGGCGTGATGCCGCTGGCCGCAGCCCTGTCCATCCCGCTCGCCGCCACCGACGGCACCCCACTACCCGGACGCCCCCTGGTCCTGACCCTCACCACCGCCGTCGTCGTCTTCACCCTCGTCGTCCAGGGCCTGAGCCTTGCCCACGTCGTGGGCCGTTCCGGGCTCGCTCTCGAACCCGAGCACACCGCCCGGGAGGAAACCCGTGCCCGTGACCGGCTCATCCACGCCGGACTCACCCACCTCGACGACATCACCGGGCTGGATACCGTCCCGGAGGCGGCCATCGACCGCGTGCGCCGTAACCTCCACGCACGCCTGGAGCAACCCACCGAGCACAACGACGACCAGCCGGGCAGGACCCTCCTCCAGGTATACCGCGAACTGCGCCGCGAGGTGATCGCCGTGCAGAGCGCCGAGCTACGCCGCCTGTATGACGCCCACCAGGTCAGCGATACGACACGTCGACGCCTGCAACGCGACCTGGACCTGGAGGAGGCCGGTCTGGGCGGGCGCTGAGGTTCCGGTAACCCCGATAGCGGTGATCAGAGTGGTTCCACAGTCGATTGAAGACCCGGCGAGGGAGAATTACGTGGCTGGACTGCCGGTGTGATCACCGCTGTCGTTCTCGTCGTCCTGTTTCTCCTTGGCGGTGTCCGGCCCCGCCTCGCCGAGTACCGCTGACCGGGTGTGCGTAGAGCAGGATCAGAGCCGCGGCGACCTGCCAGGGAGTGGCCGCACGTGCTTGACTGGTTAACCATGACGGCGCCCCGTTCGGCCGTGCGTGCGGCTCTGATCACCGTCGACGATGACCAGAGCGTCTCCCGAGCGGTCAGCCGTGACCTGCGACGGCGGTACGGCGAGAGCCACCGGATCATCCGAGCCGAGTCCGGCGAGCAGGCGCTGGACGCGATGCGCGAGCTGAAGCTGCGCGGCGACCAGGTCGCGGTGATGCTGGCCGACTACCGCATGCCGCGGATGAACGGCATCGAGTTCCTCGAACAGGCGATGGACCTGTTCCCCACGGCCCGGCGGGTGCTGCTGACCGCGTACGCCGACACCGATGCCGCGATCGACGCCATCAACGTCGTCGACCTGGACCACTACCTGCTCAAGCCGTGGGATCCGCCGGAGGAGAAGCTCTACCCGGTCGTGGACGCCCTGCTCGAGGCCTGGCACGCCGCGGACCATCGACCCGTGCCGGAGACCAAGGTCGTCGGCCACCGCTGGTCCGCACGGTCGCACGAGGTCCGCGATTTCCTCGCCCGCAACCAGGTGCCCTACCGGTGGTACCTCGCCGACGAACCGGAAGGTGAGCGGCTGCTGGCCGCGGCCGGAGCGGACGGCGCGACCCTCCCGGTCGTGATCACGCAGAGCGGCGCGGCGCTGGTGGAGCCCACCGATTCCGAACTCGCCAACCGGGTCGGGCTCAGCACCTCGCCGGCCGCCGACTTCTACGACGTGATCGTCATCGGCGGGGGTCCGGCCGGTCTGGGCGCGGCCGTGTACGGCGCATCCGAAGGGCTGCGGACCGTGCTGGTCGAACGGACCGCAACCGGCGGCCAGGCCGGACAGAGCTCACGGATCGAGAACTATCTCGGCTTCCCCGACGGAGTCTCCGGGGCGCAGCTCACCGACCGTGCCCGCCGGCAGGCAACCAAATTCGGCGCCGAGGTACTCACCGCCCGTGACGTCGTCGGCCTGGAGGCCAACGGCTCGGCGCGGACGGTGCACTTCGCCGACAGTGGACAGATCGACGCCCACACGGTCATCCTGGCGACCGGCGTGTCCTACCGGCAGCTGGCGGCTCCCGGGCTGGAGACGCTGACCGGCCGCGGCGTCTTCTACGGCTCCGCGCTGACCGAGGCGTCCGGCTGCGCGGGGCAGGACGTCTACATCGTCGGCGGGGCGAACTCCGCCGGGCAGGCGGCGGTGTACTTCGCCCGGCATGCCCGCTCGGTGATCATGCTCGTCCGCGGCCCGTCGCTGGAAGCGTCCATGTCCCACTACCTCATCGAGCAGATCGCCGGCATCCCGGCGATCTCAGTACGGCCCTGCACCGAGGTCGTCGCCGGCCATGGCACGGAACACCTGGAGCAACTGACGCTCCGTGACAATGCGACCGGTGTCACGGAGACGGTCGACGCGCAGTGGCTGTTCGTCTTCATCGGGGCGGCGCCGCGCACCGACTGGTTGGACGGCGTGATCGTCCGGGACAGCCGCGGATTCGTCATAGCCGGTCCTGACCTCGTGGTCGACGGACAACGGCCGCGCGGATGGCCCCTGGACCGGGATCCATACCATCTGGAGACCAGCGTTCCGGGTGTCTTCGTGGCCGGCGACGCGCGGGCCGAGTCGGTGAAACGGGTCGCCTCCGCGGTCGGTGAGGGTGCCATGGCCATCACCCTGGTCCACCGCTATCTGGACAAGCGATGACCGGCCCGGCGCAGAGCGCCACCCCGCCATCAACACCGTCGACGGCACAGACGGCACAGACGGCACAGACGGCACAGACGGCGTGCAGCGCGGACGAGCTCCGTACGCTGTTCCTGTTCGAGAAACTCACCGAGGACCAGTTGGCCTGGCTGTGCGCGCAAGGACGCGTCGAGTCCATCGGACCAGGACAGGTCTTTACCGAAGGGGAACCTGCCACCTGCTTCTACGTGCTCATCGAAGGCGCGCTGGTGATGTCACGACGGATCGGTGCCGACGACGTGGAAATCAGCCGCACATCCCAGCGCGGCGTGTACGCGGGCGCCTTTCAGGCATATCTGGGCGAGCGGGCACCACAGGTCTACAGCGCCTCGTTGCGGGCCAGCGAACCGTCGCGTTTCTTCGTGCTCCCGGCGGATGCGCTGGCGCGGCTGATGCACGAATGGTTCCCGATGGCCGTGCACATGCTGGAAGGGCTGTTCTTCGGCATGCGGACCACCCAGCAGGCGGTCGGTCAACGGGAACGGCTGCTGGCGTTGGGCTCCCTGTCCGCCGGGCTCACCCATGAGTTGAACAACCCGGCCGCGGCCGCGGTACGGGCCACGTCGGCGTTGCGGGAACGGGTCGCCGGGATGCGGCACAAGCTCGGCCTGATCGCCTCGGGACCATATGACCGGGCCGCATTGGACACCCTGATCCGGCTGCAGGAGGAGGCGGTGGAGCGGGTCGCGAAAGCGCCGGTCCTGACTCCGCTGGAAGTCGGCGACAGGGAGGACGCGGTTACCGACTGGCTCGACGAACACGGCATCGCCGACGGCTGGGATCTCGCCCCGACCTTCGTCCAGGCCGGTCTCGACCTGCCCTGGCTGGACCAGGTCGCGGCCAGCGTCCCCGACGCGATACGTGAAGGCGCCATCCGCTGGTTGAACTACACGGTCGAAACGGAGTTGCTCGTGAACGAGATAGCGGACTCCACGACCCGGATCTCGACCCTGGTGACCGCCGCCAAGCAGTACTCCCAGCTGGACCGCGCGCCCTATCAGCGGGTCGACGTCCACGAGCTGCTGGACAGCACCCTGGTGATGCTCACCGACACGATCGGCGAGCGCATCACCGTTGTCAGGGACTACGACCGGACGCTACCGAAGATCCCCGCCTATGCAGCCGAGCTCAATCAGGTCTGGACGAACCTGATCGACAACGCGGTCGCCGCCATGGACGGCGCCGGTACGTTGACCGTGCGCACGACATCCAGCCATGACCACCTGGTCGTCGAGATCGCCGACACCGGGCCGGGCGTGGCGCCAGAGATCCGCGACCGGATCTTCGAACCGTTCTTCACCACCAAACCGGTGGGCAAGGGTACCGGTCTCGGCCTGGACATCTCCTGGCGCATCGTGGTCACCAAACACCACGGCGACCTGTCGGTGGAGTCGGTGCCCGGCGACACCCGGTTCCGGGTCCGGCTGCCTGCCCGTCCATCCGATGAACCGACCGTATGACCGAGCGAGCCGCAAGAGCGAGCCGCAAGAGCGAGGTGAGCCGCATGACTGAGGTGACCACGATCGATCCGTCCGCGACACCGAGCGGGACGGGATGCGCCGAATGCGCCGCCGGCCACGGCCCCGGGTGGTGGTTCCATCTGCGCCGCTGCGCCCGGTGCGGCCACATCGGCTGCTGCGACTCCTCCCCCTCCCAGCACGCGAGCGCGCACGCGGCCACAACCGGCCATCCGCTCATCCGCAGCTTCGAGCCAGGCGAGACCTGGTTCTGGGACTACCAGACCGAACAGTTCTACGACGGGCCGCCGCTGGCGCCGCCCGAGCATCACCCACTGGGCCAACCGACGCCCGGCCCGGCCGGGCAGGTGCCCGCCGACTGGCAGGCCCAGCTGCACTGAGGGTGGGTACCGTCCGTCGACAAGATCGGCGCGAGTTTGTCGTCAGGTACGCCCATCCGGCCGAAAACCGTACCTAACAACAAACAAACGCCGATCATCGCCTCCGAGGAAGGGTCTCGCTCCGAGAGCCCGATTCAGAAATCGATCATCTGGGCCAGTACGGTGCGTACCTCGGCGATCTGCTCGACATTCAGCCGGTAGAGCGGACCGCGACCGGTGAGCCGGTTGGCCGAGACGGTACGGACCTGTTCAGTGATGGCCCAGCTGGTGGGCTTACCGGGGTGTCGATCCGGACCCGATGGACCCAGCCAGGCCGCTCCCGAGTGGTCAGCGGAAGGACGCTCACCAGTGCACCACCGGTCAGAGCCAGGTGGAAACGGGAGGACACCACGAGGACCGGGCGCTGTCCAGCCTGCTCGCGGCCCCTGGCGGTCAACCCGCCACCCGTCGCGTACCTTATACCAGCCGGCTACCCAACGATCAACACACAGTAAACGATCATCGCACGCCCACACGACTTCACGAATTAAAGATCAGTAGCGGCGCGGGTCGGAGCCCCCTCCACTATCTGTGCAGCGTGCAGTCGGTAGAGCGGGCCGGCGATCGGCTCAACTTTCCGCGAGCGCCGTCAATGGATTTTCTGAACGTAAACCCGCTTCACGAACAGCGGATCATTTTCGACGTTTCGCATGTCCTCATAAATCTCGAATGACGGATCACGATCTAGGGAATCCGCAACAAAGGCGCTCTGCGTGCTGATGGGTGGTTCCAGTCGGAGTTGCGCAAGAACCCGGCTATGCAGATCCGTGAACCAGAACGCCGGAGTAACGAGACCGCCCTCGCCAAAGTCCTCCCAATCCAGAATAGACAACATGCAGAAAGAATCAACCACAGCCACATTACCAACCTGCTTGGAAGAAATAATATTGGAGAGATGCCAAGCCGCAGCACGGATCAGAAGACGGTTACTCTCAACTGGCGATAGATCGTCAAGGAATGAAATTTGTGAAAAACGTGAGTACAACGGAACCTCATCAAAAAGATCGACCGGACCCGCGAGATCCTCGAGACGGTCAAGCATCTGCAGCCTGATAAGGTTCTCAAACTCGGCTCGAAACATTGGATCAAGATGCATCAGGAATCCCATCCGTGTTCTCTCAACCATTTCAGGGTCTTGCGGGAGAACTGAGGATCACCATCATGCAAGGAGCCGTCCTGGTTTAGACCGGGAGAGCCTTTACCGCGCCTCTGAGCGTGCCACTGACTACCGGTGACCGATGTGTTCGGAGGATCTATTCGATCGATCTCATCCGGCCCTTGCCCTCGCCGCACCTTTCCCCTGGCCAACCGAGCAAGGCGACCTTTCTCCTCTGGGCTATACGGCACAAGCCCAAGTGGATCAATTGAATACAAGGGGTTGTGAACGTAAGCACTCGGATCAAGACCACCGCCGAGGCCGAGGGGGTCGGTGGAGTCGTAGCGGGCGGTCTCGGGATCGTAGTAGCGGTGGACGTTGTAGTTCGCACCGGTTTCGGGATCGTGATACTGGCCCGGGAAACGCAGCGGGCAATCGACGCCACCACCGGCGGAAGACGATGGTGGGCCGGCGCCCCACAGGGTGGTCCGGGCCTTCCAGGAAAGCTCCCCGGCGGGGTCGAGGAGTTCGGTGGGGGTACCGACGAGATCGGTGACGATGGCATAAAACCGGGCGTCGAACCATGCCTGCTCGGCGGTGTCGTCGCTGCCGTTGCCGCCCGCAGCCGGGT
>NZ_CAUVXG010000096.1:0-997 GCF_963555885.1 Protofrankia sp. Cr2 | reverse complement strand
ATATACAGAACCTGGACGGCGCCGGTTTTCGTGCGGCGGCGGGCGAGCATCGCGTCGGACTCGCGTACACGCACGAGCTGCGAGCCGTCCGGTAAGGTTTCGAGCACGGTCGCGGGCAGGGGTTTCAAGGCCCCGGCGGCCGTGCCGGCCTGCGCTGCGCGCGGTCTAGCGGCCGTGCTCACCCGGCGTGTCGGCGGCCGCTCCGTCCGCCTGCATGAACCGTAACAGCCCATCATTGTCACGAGTTCAACCTCAATAGGTCGCGCAGTGCATTTCGGACGCGCCCAACCAGCTCCTCGTCGGTCATATCGCCTGAATCGCGAATTGATGGGTCGATCACGTAGTCATCGAGAAGGTAGAAGACATCAGTGAGTATCCGATCGAAGCGCTCTCGAACCCGCTCCTTCTCATCCAATGCATGACGACGAGCCATCAGCCACGCACGTGCGAACTCTGGGCCAGAAATCTTGGCCTCAATGAGTTCATGCATTAGTTCGAGCTGCCTGGCAATGCCGGTTCCAGGATCGACCTCAGATGGCGATGACCAGGCACGTCGCCTCGACTGTGACGGATCATCAGCCGAATGCCGAATCACCATAGATAACCATTATCGATAATTCCTGCAAACTGATTGTCGCCAAGACGATACGCGGTCCAGAACTGTCCGGAATCCGCACGCAGCATGACCATCCTACTTGTTGCCGAATCAATGAACCCGACCGCTTGGCCCTGACCCCGGTAGTTAAATCTGTAAATATTTGTTCCGTCGGCAGTCATGTGCGCTTTCATCGCATCTTGAAATGCGGCGAGGTTCGCTTTGTTCTTATTCCCGCCGATGCCGAAGTCCATAGCATGAGCATCATACTTCTTATTCAAAACCTTCGAATTTGAGAAGTCAGCCTTTTCTGCCCACTTTGCTGCGGCACCGCGGCTGCCAGTGGTGCACGGCGCGAGACCGAGGGGATCGAGCCAGCCCAGGGGATTGTCGACGTAGGCG
>NZ_CAUVXG010000095.1:0-9483 GCF_963555885.1 Protofrankia sp. Cr2 | reverse complement strand
ACGCCGTCCACCTGAAGGAACGCCGTCGCCTTGATGCGACCTCGTTCGTCCAGCGGAAGGTCGGTGTTGGTGAGCAGTGGGTGGGCTTTCACCCCGGCCGTCCAGATAATGGTCTCGGCATCGAACTCCTCGCCGCTGTCGAGCACGACGTGTCCGTCGACGAGACTTTTCACCCGGGTGTTGACTTTCATTTCAATGCCACGGTGCTCAAGCTGCTTCAAGGTATACAGACCCATCGCCGGCGAAACCTCGGGCAGCACCCGCCCACTCGCCTCGACCATGACCCATCGCATATCCGACGGCGACAGCTCGGGATAGAACTTGCAGGCGTCGCGTGCCATGTCCTCAAGCTCGGCGATTGCCTCGATACCCGCGAACCCGCCACCGATGAACACAAATGTCAGCGCTCGGCGCCGAAGCTGGGGGTCGTTGCTGGACGCGGCGGAGTCCATCCGCTCGATGACCTTGTTTCGTATGTGGATCGCCTCGGCCACACTCTTGAAACCGATGCCCAGTTCGGCGAGGCCCGGGATCGGCAGCGTCCGCGCGACAGACCCGGGACACCCGACCAGGATGTCGTAGCGAAGTTCGTACGGTGTGCCCTGGTTCGGTGCGATATATGCCCGTCGCTGGGCGTGGTTGATGCCGGTCACACTGCCACTGACAACCCTGCAGGCATTCAGCACACTACGTAGTGGCACAACAACATGGCGCGGTTCGAGGTTACCCGCCGCCGCTTCGGGGAGAAACGGCTGATATGTCATGTACGAGTTGGGTTCGACCACCGTCACGGTCGCCTCGCCCTGACGCAGTCGACGCTGAAGACGCAAAGCCGTGTACATACCGACGTAACCGCCGCCCACAACAAGGATGTGCGGAGGATGTCCAAAGCTCATACAAAAAAGGTACTCGCCACCACCGTGCTATGCCTCGTGATACGCGATCAGTGGTGCGGGCATCCACGTGACATGCACCACGCGGAGATCAACATGATGACACCCATGGTGATCGTGGTTCCGTTATTTATCATCGACCGGCACGCCCAGGCCGGCCGCACCCGCCGCATTGGCGAGCACCGCGTCGAGCATCCCGGCCGTGACCCGTCCGGTGAACGTGTTCTGCTGGCTCGGGTGGTAGCAGCCGAGGACAACCAAACCCCCGCCGCGTTCATCCCTGAGAACGACCCGGCTCGCGTGTCCGAATGTCGGGCGGCGCGGCGGTACGGGGTAACCGGCCCGTGCCAGCGCCGGCCACAACGCCGTCCAGGCGAACCCACCCAGCACAACAACCACGCGCAGCGTTGGGCGCAGGAGCTCGAGATCCCGGACGAGCCATGATCTACAGACGTCCCGCTCAGTCGTGGTCGGCTTGTTCGCGGGCGGAGCGCAGCGGACGGCGGCCACGATGCGGGTAGCGACTAGACGCTGACCGTCACCGGCCGACACCGACGTCGGCAGTTGCGCCAGCCCGACCCGGTACAGCGATGCGAACAGCCAGTCACCGCTGCGGTCTCCGGTGAAGATCCGTCCCGTACGGTTGCCGCCGTGCGCAGCCGGCGCCAGCCCCACGATGAGTACCCGGGCATCAGCAGGGCCGAACGAGGGTACCGGCCGGCCCCAGTAACGCTCATCAGCGAAGGCGGCCCGCCGTTGCGCCGCGACCTCCTCACGCCAGTCGACCAGGCGGGGGCAGGCTCGGCAGACCGACATCCGGGCGTCCAGCTCGACCGTATCGCCCGCGCCAGCGGCCAGCCGTTCCACCTCGACTGCGGTGAGCGCCATCGGCGTCGCATGCGACGCGGGATCGCCCGGCCAGCCCGAGCCGGGCACGACCGGCCGGCGATCATCGGCCGAACCGACATCAGCCGCACGATCATCGGCCGCACGAACGTCACTTTCGGTACCGCGGATCCCGTCCACACCGACAAACCTAGAGCGCCCGACAACAGAACAGTGAATCAAGCAACAAAATCAGCTGAGCAGGGAGAAGGCGATGCCGTCGAGGATGTCGTGCTCACTGGCGATCACTGCTGATGCGCCGACCCGCTCGACCAACGTGCGCAGCACCAGCGCACCCGCGACGATCACGTCGACCCGGCCGGGATGCATCACCGGGAGCGCGGCCCGCTGCGCGTGCGACATCGCCGCCAGCCGGTCTGTCACAGCGACGACATCCGGCGCGGCGGTCACCGACAGATGAATGCGGTCCGGGTCGTAACCGGGTAGATCGGCGGCGAGGGCCGCCACCGTGGTGACCGTTCCGGCCACCCCGACGAGCGTCGCGGCGCAGCGGATCGGCACCGTCTGCTCGGCCAGGTCGAATGCGGCGTGCGCGTCCGCCACCACCGCCGCGAGCTGCCCGGCGGTGGGTGGATCGTCGTGCAGATGCCGTTCGGCCAGCCGCACGCACCCGATGTTCACCGATCGTGCCGCGTGCACGCTGTCGGCGTCGCCCAGGACCAGCTCGGTCGATCCGCCGCCGATGTCGGCCACCAGGAACGGCTCAGGATGCCCGTGCAGCTCTCCGGTGGCGCCGGCGTAGGACAGCGCAGCCTCCTCGTCACCGGTGATCACCTCGGGGTCGACACCGAGGATCGAGCGCACCCCCGCCACCAGCACGTCCCGGTTGCGGGCGTCCCGGGTCGCGCTGGTGGCCACCATCCGAACCTTGGCGGCACCGAGCCTGTCGATCTCCTTGGCGTAGTCGCGCAGCGCCGCGAATGTCCGGTCCAGCGCGTCAGGGGCCAACTCGCCGGTCCGGTCGACCCCGGCTCCCAGTCGGACGATCTCCATGCGGCGGACCAGGGCGTGCAGGCGCGGCGTGGTCCGACTGAGCGCAGGCGTGGTGCTCGCTGCGCTTGCCGCTGCTCCGCTTACCGCTGCTCCGCTTACCGTCTCTTGGCTGGCCGCCTCATCGCTGGCCGCCTCATCGCTGACCGCCTCCGCGACCAGCAGCCGGATCGAATTAGTGCCGCAGTCGACCGCGGCCACGCGGGTCATGGCAGGTCAGCCTCTCGTTCGGTGGTGGGGTCGGGTCCGGCGTGCACGCACGGCCCGCGGACCCCCCAGTCGGCCATCAGCTCCAGCGCCTCGTCCCCGAATGGGTTAACCCCCGAACCGGCCACCAGACTGTGCGCGACCAGCACGTGCAGGCACTTCACCCTGGTCGGCATACCACCGGCACCCGGTGCGCCGGGCAGCTCGCCAAGGGCGTCGCGGCGGGCCAGATAGTCCCGATGCGCTCTGTCATACCTGCGAGCAAGATCGCCATCGTGGGTGCGGTCGGCGACGAGCCGCTCGGTCATCTCCCGCATCAGGCCGGACGCCTCCAGCCGCCCGATCGCCGACGCCGCCCGCGGGCAGGTCAGGTAATACAGAGTGGGGAACGGCGTGCCGTCCTCCAGCCTGGGCCAGGTCTCGACCACGTCCGGCAGGCCGCAGGAGCACCGATGGGCAACCCGGTGCATCGCCCGCGGCGCCCGGCCAAGCTGGCGCGCGACAACCGCGTGATCCTCCGGGCCTACCGCTGGACCAGCCTCCGGGCCGAGCTCCGGGCCGACCGCTGGACCGCGCTGCGGACCGACGAGATCGCCGGTCATCGCGGCGTGGCCGACGGGGTCGGCGTCGTCACCGACGGACGGGAAGCCGCCTGACCACCGCCTGGCTGAGTACCAACCGAGGACTGTCCCGCGCCGACCGTGTCCGACCACAACCGCGAGAACCACGGTGCCTCGGTTGCGGCGGCGCCGGGTGCAGGCGCCGCCGACGTGGGCACCGCCGCCGATACCAGGTAGACCGTCTCCCCCGGCTGCGTGAAGTGCAGCCGCGTCCTGGCCTCGTCCCGGGTCCATTCGGGATCATCGTAACCGGCCACCGCGGTCTTCAGGGCCTCCACCCGTTTGCGCTGGTCGACGTTTTGCGCGGCGAGCTCATTGAGCTGGCTCTGCTGCTGGAGGTAGAGCCGCCACGGGTAGGCGAGGGTCAGTATGAGCACGCAGATCACCACCACCAGCAGTGTCATGCGGGTGGTCAAGGCGGTACGGCGCGCCCCTGCCATCAGCCGGCCGTCGACGACCAGCGTGGGAAGGCCGCGGCGCCACCGTAACGGGCGGCATCGTCGAGCTCTTCCTCAATGCGCAGCAGCTGGTTGTACTTGGCGACCCGCTCGCTGCGCGCCGGAGCACCGGTCTTGATCTGCCCGGCGTCGACGGCCACCGCGAGGTCTGCGATGGTCGTGTCCTCGGTTTCGCCCGATCGGTGCGAGATCATGCACCGGTAGCCGTTGCGATGGGCGAGCGAGACCGCATCCAACGTCTCGGTCAGGGTGCCGATCTGGTTGACCTTGACGAGCAGGGCGTTTCCGGCCTTCTCTGCGATGCCCCGGGAAAGCCGCGCCGGGTTGGTGACGAACAGGTCGTCACCAACGAGCTGCACAGCATCACCGAGGCGTGCTGTGAGCTGCACCCATCCGCTCCAGTCGTCCTCGGCGAGCGGATCCTCGATCGACACGATCGGGTAGGCGGCGACCAGCTCGGCGTAGTAGTCGCTGAGCTCCTCGGCGGTACGCGTGGCGCCCTCGAACCGGTAGGAGCCGTCCGAGAAGAACTCGGTCGAAGCCACGTCGAGAGCAAGGGCGATGTCCTCCCCGGGCCGGAACCCCGCCTTGTCGATGGCCTCCACGAGCAGGTCGAGCGCGGCCCGGTTGGCCGGCAGGTTCGGGGCGAAACCGCCCTCGTCACCGACGGCGGTGGCCAGCCCCGCTGCCTTGAGCACGCCTTTGAGGGCGTGGTACGTCTCAGTGCCCCACCGCAGTGCCTCGGCAAAGGTCGACGCCCCGATCGGGGCAATCATGAACTCCTGGATGTCGACGTTGGTGTCGGCGTGCGCGCCACCGTTGACGACGTTCATCATCGGCACCGGCAGCAGATGCGCCCCGGGACCACCCAGGTAGCGGAACAGCGGCAGGGCCGACGCTTTCGCGGCGGCTTTGGCGACCGCGAGGCTCACCCCGAGAATGGCGTTCGCCCCCAGATCGGACTTGTCCGGCGTGCCGTCCAGGTCCAGCAAGGTCAGGTCGAGAATCCGCTGCTCGGTGGCTTCCAGGCCCAGGATCTCAGGCTCGATGCGGTCGATGACACCGGCGACCGCCTTGCCGACGCCCTTACCGCCGTAGCGGTCGTCGCCGTCACGCAGCTCGACCGCCTCGAAGGCGCCGGTGCTCGCGCCGCTGGGTACGGCGGCACGGCCGAGAGTGCCGTCGTCCAAGACGACCTCGACCTCCACGGTGGGGTTGCCACGCGAGTCAAGGATCTCGCGGGCTCGTACGGCCTCAATGGACGGCACGGGTCTCGACCTCCGGGGTGACGCATCCGACGGGACTGTCGCGAGTGCGACTATTGCGAGTACGACGTTGGCGCGTGCGACTGTGGCGAGTGCGTGGACCGGACGGACATCGGCGACACCAGCTGTTGGCGAGACCAGCTGTTGGCGACACCGACATGTACGGCCCGGCCGAGACTATCGTCAGCAGGCCCCGCGCCACGCACGTTCGGCTCGCCACGCCGAACGCCCCTGAATCCGGACACGGTGGACGCGCCACCGGTCCGATGCCACACCAAGGTGATCTAGAGGACACCGGCCCGCCGGAGCACGCCGAAGGCCGTCAGGTGACCTGGCCGATCGGCGGCATCAGCAGCGGACCGCCCAGCGGCAGTCCGGCCCGCGCCGCAACCGTCGCCAGCGGACCCCAGCCGCCGGTGAACGCCGCACCGCCGAGCACGCCTGCCATGCCCGTGATACCGCCTATACCACTCATACCCGCCATACCGACCGCGGCGGCCGCAGGGTCCTCACTCGAGCGCGGAGAACGCAGCCGGTCGGTCAGCCCGACCTTGGGCAGGAGACGCAGTCGCGGGGTGTCCGAGCCGGGCCGGCCGACTTTCTCCCAGGCCAGCTCGCAGGCCCGAGAGAACCCGCCCAACTCGTCAACCAGACCTCGGTCACGCGCGTCGGCGCCCGTCCACACCCGGCCACGGGCGACCTCGTGCACAGCCTCGGGCGACATGCCCCGACCGGCGGCGACCTTGGCGACGAAATCGTCGTAGACCCGGTCGAGAAACTCCTCCAGCTTCGCCCGCTCGGACGGGCTGAACGCGCGCTGCGGCGAGGTCATCAGCGCGTTCTCCCCCTCGGCGACCGCACCGAAGCGCACACCCATCTTGTCCAGGAGTTCCCGGACGACCTGCTTGCCGCCGAACACCCCGATCGACCCGGTGAGGGTCCCCGGGTTCGCCACGATCGCGTCCGCGCCGAGCGCGACGAAGTACCCGCCGGACGCGGCGACCGAACCCATCGACACCACGACCGGGCGGCCGCTCGCCTGGAACCGTTCGACCTCCCGACGGATCAGGTCGGAGGCCACATACGAGCCGCCGGGACTGTCGACGCGGAACACGACCGCGGCGACATCATCGTCACGGCCGGCGGCACGGAAGGCGGCGGTGAGCGCGTCCGAGGTCATGGCAGGACCAGCCAGCGGCGAGCGGCCCGGACGGCCGAGCACCACCGGTCCCGTCCCGTGGATGACAGCGATCACCCGGCGCCGCTGCGACCGCGCCGGGCCCCGCGCGGGCAGGGTGGCGACGCGCAGCCGGGACGCCTCCCGACGCACCGACGCACGGCGGTAGTGGGACAGGTACACCAGCGTCCCGCCTTCGCCTTCGCCCTCGCCCTCGCCCTCGCTGGCGTCAGGCACGGCCCGGCGGGCGTGTGCCCGCGCGGCGGCGTATACCTCGTCGCGGTAGCCCAACCGGTCGACGAGGCCCGCGCGCACTGCCTGCTCACCGGACAACGGCGCGTTGTCGATCAGGTCACGGACCCGGTCCGGCGGCAGGTCACGCCCGGTGGCGATGCCATCAATGATCATAGCCAGGCTGGACGCGACGATCCGGCCGCTCGCCTCCAGGTGCGCGGCGGTGAAATCACGCTCGACGAACATGTTGACGGCGTTCTTGTACTCATGGCGCTGGCCGACCTGGATTTCAATCCCGAGCCGGTCCAGGGCATCGCGCAGGAACGGCGTTTCCAGGGCCACCCCGGTAATGCCCAGATCCCCCGGCGGAGCGAGCCAGATCTCGTCGAAGGCGGACGCGAGGTAATACGGGACGGTCCCGCCGCCGAACTCGCCGAATGCATCCGAATAGGCGAAGGCGGTGCCACCGGCGTGCCGAAAAGCGATCACCGCGTCGCGAATCTCCTGGGCACGCGCGAGCGGCATCCCACAGGGGGCGATCCGCGCGATGAGCGTGGACGCGCGGCCATCGTTGCCGGCCCGACGCAACCCGTCCACAATGGCGCGCAGGGACGGCCGGCGACGCGTCAGGGCCGCGGCCACCGGGTCTGCGGGTACGCCCTCGGTCGGGTCGACGGTCAGGTCAAGCTCCAGGACGATCGGCGCGGACCGCCCGGCATACACCCGGTGGACGCTCGCCCATGCCTGCCGCGCAGAGCCTCCTGCCATGCCTCCTGCCATACGGTGAGGCTACGCGCATCAGCAGGTACTCTCATCGCGCCGGGATTGCGCCGGTGCGGGGGATCAAGGGGGGCGGGCACCGCCGTGGGCACACCGGGCTGTTCGGCGACGGGTATCTCGGCGACGGGTATCACCGCACTCGCCTCACAGCCCTGCTCCTGGAGCATCCGCTCCCGGGTCATCCACCCCCGAGCCATCCATCAACGCCGGATGCGCTGATCAATGGTGAGCGGCAGAACGCCTCCACAACTACCGCCCAACGTCAAACCACGACGTAACAATGACCCGTTGAGGCTCGGGCGCTACTGGGTGCTGGGCCTCCTCGGCGAGGGCGGCATGGGTACGGTCTATTACGGCTACGCCGAAGATGGTCGCCCGGTGGCAATCAAAGTGGTCAAGGCTGAGCACGCCGAGAACACGGAGTTTCGCGAACGCTTCCGACGGGAGGCCGACAACGCACGGCGGGTCGCGTTGTTCAGCACCGCCCAGGTACTCGACTTCAATGTCGATGCGCCGCGGCCGTTCCTCGTCACCGAATTCATTTCCGGCCCCACACTGGCCCAATGGGTCCGCGAACACGGCGCCATGACCGGTAGTAACCTCGGCCAGCTCGCGGTCGCCGTTGCGAGTGCACTGCAGGCAATTCACAATGCCGGCATCGTGCATCGCGATCTGAAGCCGTCGAACGTACTCATGTCCCCGACCGGCCCCCGGGTCATCGACTTCGGCATCGCCCGAGCCCTCGACGCAAGCGCCGGGTTCAGTCGCGGTACCTCCCGCATCGGAACCCTCGGTTACATGGCTCCAGAACAGATCCGTGGCAAGGAAATCACCCCCAGCGCGGACGTCTTCGCCTGGGGCGGCATCACCGCATTCGCCGGAACCGGCAATCAACCGTTCGGTACCGGTGACGAGATCACGCTGATGTACCGGACGCTCGACGAAAAGCCGATTCTCGACGGGCTCGAAGCGACACTACGGCCACTCGTCGAGCGGGCGATGCGCAAAGAGCCGACCGAGCGTCCATCGGTCCGTGACATCCTCGACTCGCTTCTCGACAAGCGGAACGCAACACACCCCTCCAGCCCGTTCCCGAAGTTGTCCACCCCGGCAACCCCTCCCAGGGCTACCTCGCGAGTAGCTGAAACCCCACGGCGGCCCGATCAGACACCCCGGCCGACACCCCGGCCGACACCCCGGCCGACACCCCGGCCGACACCCCGGCCGACACCCCGGCCAGAGCAATCATCTGCCGCCCGGTTGCCACCGCCGCCAGCAGCATCAGCACAGGCGGCGCAGGCAACGCCAATGTCAATGCCGAGAACGCCATCCACTCCGGTGCGGGAGCGGCCAGCACGCAAGGAGACATCGAAGCCTGCAGCCAGGCGATCGCTACAGTCGGCATCGGTCATTCCTTTCCTCGTCCTCATGCTGATCGCCGTCCTGGTCCTGGCACTCATGACGCACGCTCGTGGTGCTCCGCGGGCGGACAACAGTACACCCGATGCGGTGGAGATCTCGCGATCCCTTGCGGCACAGGCCGACGACGCAGGAACGCGGGATCCGCAGTTGGCAGCGCGGTTGAGTCTTGCTGCCTATCGTGTATCGCAGACCACCGAGGCACGGTCGAGCATGCTCACCGCAATGGGTCGGGCGAATCCGGCAATAATTCAGGGAAACGCCCAGGCGGTGCGTATTACCGCATTCCATCCGAACAAGAAACTGCTGGCAACCGGTGGCGATGATGCGCAGACCCGGCTCTGGGACCTCGACGACCCGGCCCACCCACAGCAGGTCGCGACTCTGGGACGCAATAGCGGTGCCGCGCTCGCGCTGGCATTCAGCCATGACGGAAAATTCCTCGCGGTCGGAGGTGGAGGAGGAGATTCCACCGGCGGCACGATCGTGATCTGGGACATCACAGAACCACGATTTCCTCGGTATCAAGCGACC
>NZ_CAUVXG010000094.1:0-9922 GCF_963555885.1 Protofrankia sp. Cr2 | reverse complement strand
CCCCGGGCCACCGGCTTCCCCGGAGCACCGGCAGTGCGTGGATCGTGTCCACCCAGCTTCCGTCTATATTTTCACAACCATCGCATCCCACCCACACCGGCCCACGAACACCCCCCACCAGAAAGAAATGATCATGCTTTCTACTGAGCAGTCATTGCGTTTGGAGCGCCCGGCAATAAGAGCGCCCGGCAATAGGGGCGTGGATCAAGGAGCGGGGCTGGGGCACGTAGATCGCAAGGCGGCGGAGGGAGACACCGGAGGTTATGGGTGTCGTCTGACCGTTTCCATGAACCGGGGGAACGCCCACCCCGACCGCCGTCGCGAGCGCCACCATCCAGAACAATCGTCTGGTGACGCCGGAACTCAAAGATCGGTGGTGACACTCCGTCAACGCAGTTCCGGTTGTACGCCGCGCCGGCGAGCCATGCAATGCGATCAGGTGGACAACGGCAACGCGCGCACCGGATCAGGCCACATTTCCATGGTGACGCTCGTACAGAGAACGCGCCTGGCCCACCCAGTCATCCGAGACAAGCCGATCACCAAACCCGTCGAGTGCCCGGACGAGGCCGTCGACCCCGTCCTCGTCAAGCTCGGCAAGCTGGCGGAAGCTCGCGATGCCGAACGCGTAGAGGCGCGCTTCCACAACCGGGCCGATCCCCACGATCTCTTTGAGATTGTCCCGTCGGGCTCCGGCATCCGCTGCCGGTATGGGCAGGGAGAAGGACCCGTACCCACCGGAGGCCGTCAGTGTGGCGAGCGCGACCGAGCCGGGCAGGAGACCGTGGGACTGATCAGCCGGCTCGCCCGGTACAGGCCGGGCGGTCTGCACCGGGACCACATCGGCGAGAGCAGGGTCCTTCCCGTCAAAGACGAAATCGTCGGCATCGCGGTCATGCTCCCGCCCGTATCCGTATCCGTATCCGTATCCGGGCTCGGGCTCGGGCTCGGGCTCGGGCTCGGGCTCCGGAACCGTCCCGGTGTCGTCTGTGCTGACCGGGACATCCTCACGTCCGTCCGGTGTGTTCCCGGGGTCGGCACCGTTCACGCTGTGCTCAATCGGGCCGATCCGAGCCAGCAGTCGAACCTTTTCCGCCGCCCACTCGGCCTGATGACGATCGAGCCTGGTCGTCATCGTCGCGACCTGACGCTGCGCGTCCTCCGCCTCGGTTCGGACCATCGCCAACCGGGATGAGAACTTCGCCGCCCGGCCTTCGGCCTCGGCGAGCTGAACCCGCAGCTGCGCGGCCTCAGCGACGAGCGCCTCGGTGGCACCGCCGTCCGCGTGCCCGTTGGCCTGGGCCGCCACGAGTGCGACCAGACCGGATCTCTCGCCGGGGTCGGCGTCCTCCGACGGACCATCCGGGGAACCAGCCGACGAACCAAGCGGGGAACCTGCCGCATGCAGCGCCGCCCGAACGACCGGGACCGCACGAACGGGCATTCTGGTCTGTCCGTTGGCCAGCCCGTGGGCCTCAGCGTCGGCGAGCGCCCCTTCGATCGTCCGCACCCGCCGGCCCGCAGCGAGGACCTGGCGCTCCACCGCGGCGACCCGCTGCTCGGACTGGGCCGCCTGCTGCTCGGCGGCGCTCAGCCGCGCCGTGAGTGCCGCCTTCTCCAACGCCCACTCGTCGTCCTGACGGCGAAGACGCACGCTCAGTTCCGTGACGAGGACCGCCGCATCTGCCGTCGTGTCACGGCCCGCCGAACCCCGATCACCATCGGTGCCGGCCACCTCGGTGCCGGCCACCTCGGTGCCGCTCGCCCGCGACGCGGACCCGCCGGGCGCGACCGCGGCGCTGCCTGCCCGGTCGTCCGCCACGGGCTGCTGGGCCGCGCCCGGCACGACGTAGCCGGCGGCGAGGGCGCGGCGCGCCTCCTCGGTCTGGCGACGCATCGGGCTGATCAGGAACACCCAGGCCAGCAGCACACCGATGACAAGCGCCGCCGCGACGAACACCAGGATCTGGCCGGCAAGGTAGAGCACGAGCGATCAGCCTCCTTCCCGCGGTGTGCTCCGTCTAGATCCACACCGGTACGGGTGACAGCCTCCGACGTCGTCCGAGGATACGATGATCAATATCAAGGTCTTCCGCGGGTGCGGCGGGCACACCCGTAATCCTCCACAAAGTATCGCGAAGGACAGCAGCGATCTTTCCTACCGGCACCGGACCATCCCGGCGTGGGACGCGGTCAACAAACTTGATCATCGATCAGGGCGTCCCGCCGACGGCGTGAAAACCCACGATCGCGCCAGCCAAGGTCCCTATCGGCCGCCAGCTCTCCGAGGTGAAAGGCAGAACAGCGTGGCTGTCGCTCCCGGTAACGAACCATTGCACAGCCATGTTTCAGACGTCCAGTTCCTACCGGACAACCAACCGGCAACGGATGTGGTCCGGGCGTCCGCCGCCGGCACGACACCATCCGATCCACCGCCCCAGCCACCACCCGAGACACCGCCCGAGACACCGTTTACATGCCCCGTCGACGCACATTGTGGATCTTTCAGGCCATATGTGGATAGGCCACTGTTCGCGGCGGGTCGAAGGTCTCCTTGAGTGCCCGTGGAGAGACCCACCGCAGCAGGTTCAGCTCGGAACCCGCCTTGTCATTGGTACCGCTCGCACGGGACCCACCGAACGGCTGCCGGCCCACCACAGCGCCCGTCGGTTTGTCGTTGAGGTAGAAGTTTCCAGCGCTGTAACGCAATGCCTCGGTGGCCGCGGCGAGGGCGGTCCGGTCGCGGCCGAATACCGCGCCCGTCAGCGCATAAGGCGCGGCATCCGCGACATGCTTCATGACCATGGAAAATGCATCCGAATCCGGCCTCGACCGATCGTCGTACACATGCACCGCGAGGATCGGCCCGAAGTACTCAGCCGTGAACACCTCGTGTGCGGGGTCGGCACACACCACCACGGTCGGTTCCACAAAATACCCGACCCGGTCGTCGGTTCCGCCACCGACGAGGACCGACACCGCCGGATCCGCCCGCAACCGGGCGAGCAGTGCCGCCAGCCGGTCGAATGTCCGTTGGTCGATCACCGCACCGCCGAAAAGGCTCAGGTCCGACACATCGCCATAGGTCACCGCGGCGGTCTCGGCCACCAGGCGGTCCCGCAGGCCCGCCTGCCACATCGAGGCGGGCAGGTAGGCGCGCGACACCGCCGAGCACTTCTGCCCCTGGTACTCGAACGCACCGCGGACGAGGGCGACCAGCACGGCGTCCGGGTCGGCACTGGGATGAACCAGGACGAAGTCCTTGCCACCGGTCTCACCGACCAGCCGCGGGTAGTCACGGTAACCCTCGATCCCGTCCGCGACCGTCCGCCACATCCCGCGAAAGGTGGCGGTGGAGCCGGTGAAATGCACGCCTGCGAGATCACGGTGGCGCAGCGCGACCGCGGAGACAGCCGCGCCGTCCCCGGTGACCATGTTGACCACTCCGGGGGGTAGGCCGGCCTCCGCCAGCAACGACATGGTGTGGTGGGCGGCCAGCTGCTGAGTCGGGCTGGGCTTCCAGACCACCGTGTTACCCATGATCGCTGGGGCGGTCGCCAGGTTCGCCGCGATCGAGGTGAAGTTGAACGGTGTCACCGCGAGGACGAACCCCTCGAGCGGGCGGTAGTCCATGCGGTTCCACGTTCCGGGGGACGATGCCGGCTGCCCGGCGACGATCTCACGGGCGAACGCAACGTTGAAACGCCAGAAATCGATCAGTTCGCAGGCCGCGTCGATCTCCGCCTGGTAACAGCTCTTGCTCTGCCCCAGCATGGTCGCGGCGTTGAGGGTGTCCCGCCACCGCCCTGCGAGCAGCTGCGCCGCCCGCAGAAACACAGCCGCACGGTCGTCCTGGCCCAACTCCCGCCAACCCGGCCCGGCCGCCAGCGCCGCGTCGACGGCGTCGGCGACATCCTGCGGTGCCGCCGCCCGACCCGACCCCAGCACCAACGCATGCCGGTGCGGGGCCGGCACATCGAACGGCTCGCCCGTTCCCGGACGCGACCTACCCGCGATCACAAGCGGTAGCTCGACGTGGTCATCGGCCATCCCGGTGAGCGCCGTTTGCAGGCGGTCACGCCACGTGCTGCGCGGCGCGTAGTCGCGGGCCGGTTCGTTCACCGGCTCCGGAACGACCGTGACGGCATCCATCCGTGCCACCCCTTGACTATGCGCCCGCTTGACCATGTGCCGCTTGTCTGTGCGCCGATCAACTATGCGCCCCGGCCCCGCGACGCCGCATCCCTATTGCCGGTCGCTCTGAAGCAGATCCGCCAGTTCCTGGGTGGCGTACCAGAGCAGTTCATACCCGTCGGCCTCGTCGACCAGGAAGGCCGCGTCCTCGCCGCCGAGGTCGGCCTCCACCACGGCTGCCGCGGCCGCGCCGACGGCGGCGTGGGCATCCGCGCCATCCACGTGGACGGCCCGGACGTCGGCTATCGGCACGGGTACCGTGACCTCGACCACCCCACGATCGAGATCATCACGAATCCGGACATGGTGGTCGTCGACATCCACCGCGAGCACGAGCCGGCGCCGCGGTGCCGTCGGATCGGCATCGAGCAACCTGAGGCTGGACCGGGCCGCCTCAAGGAGCAAGGCGTACTCCATCTCGTCCGTGTCGGACCGGGCATACCACTCCCGAACCGCTCCGGTCACGGCGAAGCCCAGTCCGGCGGGAACCACCCGGTCCGCGAGGACACCCTGAGCCGCCGACAGGGTTGACGCCAGATACACACGCACCATGCCAGTGTGCCGGGCGCAACCCCACCGTCCGACCGGGGGTGGCAGCCGCTCTCGCCCGCCGGTTGAACCGCCGGTCGTACCGGCAGCTCAACCGGCGGCCGCGAGCGGCCCACCCGCAGCGTCTGGCAGCGCCAACGCCGCCGCGCTGGTCTGTAGCGAGGTCTCGAAAACATCGCGGCGGCGGCTGAGGTCCATGACGTTGGCGCCGATGACCGCCAGGTCCGCCGGCCCCGGGCAGATGACCGTGACCTTCGTTCCCGCGGACCGCAGCAGTTCGGCCTCACGCATCACCACCCGGGTCGCCCACCGCCGCATCTGGCGTTCGAGCCGGGCCAGGGCGCCCCGCGGTTGGTCCAGGGCGACGGAGCAGGCAGGGGCGAGCACGAGTACCTCGTCCAGCCCGGCGTCGGTGAGCACGTCCACCGAGGCCGGCGACCTCGTCCCGCCGTCGACGTAGGGCCGTTGACCGATCATGACCGGCGCATACCAGGACGGAATCGCGCAGGAGGCCATCACGGCCTCCGCGAGCGATGCCTGCGGCGCCCCCGGCGAGCCGAACACGACCCGGGTCCCGGTGTCGTAGTCCATGGCGACGATCCACGGTTTCACCCATGCCGGTCGGGTTGCGACAGTACTGCCCGCCGCGGACACGAGCTCGCCGATCGCGGCAAGGGTCCCGCGCCCCTGCGGGAGCAGGGAGACCAGAGCCACCAACGGAGTGACGCTGCGCGGGTGGCGCGCCGATGCGGCCAACAGCCGGCGGGAACCGATCCGCATGCGCGGCCTCGGCGGCAGCGCCGAACCGAGCCGCGTGTAGTCCAGAACCGGATCACCGAACAACGGCCGCCCGTACTCGGAGTTGACCATCGTCTCGACCCCGGTGCCGGTCCCGATCAGAGCGGCGAGTACCGCTCCGGCGGATGTGCCGACGACCATGTCCATGGTGCGGACGTCGATCCCGGTCGTGTCCTCGTATGCGCGCAGCGCGCCGATCATCCATGCCGATCCGAGCACGCCCCCGGCACCCAGGACCAGTCCACGACGGGGCGCCCGTCTGCTAACCATCAGCCACCTCCCGCTGTGCGCGCAACCGTCAGGTGCACGCGATCCCGCCGCCAACCGCCGCACAGGCCTGACGGCGACGACGTGAACGCGCCCGGCTCTGCACCGGCCTTACTCCGAGGGCTCCTCCTCACCGAAACTGGTCTCAAGCACACCCCACACCCGCAGCCGCTCGGCGAACTCCTGCGGTGTGGTGTCGTGCAGGAGGGCCAACGCCCTCAGATCACCGTCCCGGATGGACAGGACCTGCCCGGCGTAGTCGTCCCGCTGGCGCTGAATCTGCGCGACCCAACGCCGCACAAGCGCGGAGGAGTCCGGCGGTGCCTCGGTGAGCTTTTTCAGATTGAGAACGGTACGGGGCCGGTGCTCACGCGGAGGCAACGCCTCCTCGTCCGGCAGAAGTGCCGACACCGGCACGCCGTAGAACGCCGCCAGCTCCGACAGTTGATGGACGCTGATCATCCGATCGCCGCGCTCGTACGAGCCGACTGCCGCGGTCTTCCATCGCCCGCGTGACTTCTGCTCCACCCCCTGCAGCGACATTCCCTGCTGGATCCGTATGGCCCGAAGACGGGCTCCCACGGCCTTGGCGTACTCCCGGCTCACCCGATTACACCCCCTGCCGCCTTGACAGAGCACTTTATGATCATCTCTTGCTCCCGCCTACTGCGATGACGCAGGTGCTCACCCTAACTTGCTGTCATCAAAAATGGTTGGTTGCCCCTTAAATATGCAAAACGTGACCCCCTCGACACAATTGTTACGTTCCGGCAATGATCAGCTCGCCTGTCGGGTCACAACGCCGCCGCCGACGCCGACACGCCGGTCCGAACAGCGAACCGCCCGCGAACCGCTCCTCTTTCCGTACGATCAGTCACCCAGACAGACTGCCCCGGAAACGCGGTCAGTAACCGCTCGACGCGAGGATTAAAAGGACATCTACGAAAAAATACGATATGCACGACCAGGGTCGGTCGCCCGAACCTGTGGCACCTCGTGTGAACACGCTCAGCGACGCGTGGCCGAGCGTCGGCGGCGCCCGCGCACCGGGCGGCCTGCCACCCGCGCGGCAAGTTCGCCGATCGCGAGCCGGGCCGGTGACTGCGGAGCGGCATCACGCAGCAGCTGGCCGGCGGCCTGAGCGGTGTCCATCGCAGCCGTGTCCATGGGCACCAACGCGACCGGCTCCGAGCCGACGTGGCGTACCATCGCGCGAGACACCTCCCGCCGGGCGTCTCCCCCGACGGCCGAGCCGCGCAGCCGGTTCACCACGATCCACGGATCCGTCCCGGGCACGACCTCCCGCAGATCGGACAGGCCGCGGACGAAGCGAACCAGACCCACCGGCTCCGCCGATGCCACGGCCAGGATGGTGTCGGCGGAGCCGAGCACCGCATGGGTCGCCCCGTTACGGCGTGGAGCGGCCGTGTCGAACGACAGCTCCTCGTCCATCTCCAGACAGAACCCACAGTCGACCACGACAAAACTCGCCAGCCGTCGTGCCAGCGCCAGCACCGCATCGATGGACGCCGGTCGAAGCTCCGGCCATCGCGCCGGGCGGGCGATACCGGGCAGGACCCGCAATCCCCCGCCCAGATCCCGGCACAGCACCGCGAGGCGGGGCACGTCCAGGGTGCCCTGGTTCGCCGACCGGGCGGCGGCGGCAAGCCCGGGGGCCTCCTCCAGCAGCCCCACCAGCTGGCCGATCGATCCGCCGTAGACATCGGCGTCGATGAGCAGCGTCGACATTCCCATGCCTGCCAGTTCGGCCGCCAGACACAAGGCCACCGTGGTGCGGCCCGGCGCGCCGGTGGGACCCCAGACCGCGATTACCCGACCGGCGCCGAGTTCCGGCAGGTCGGCGGCCTCCGGCACCGGCACCACTGGCGCCACGGCGGCGAAGCCCGCCATCGGCTCGCTGTAGGCGCCGGCGGGCAGCGCCGCGTGGCCACGGTCGGAAAGCGCTCGGGCCGCCTCCACCACGGCGGCCGCCACCACCTCTGCGGTCGAGTCAGTCGCGATCACCGCTGCGACACCGAGCTGGCGCAGCCTGCGCTCGCCATCCTCGTCGCCCGGCACGATCAACCCGATTGCCGCGACACCGGCGATCGCCAGGCGCGTCAGCGCCTCCCGGTCCAAGCGGCGTAGGTCCGCCGACACCAACGCCGCCCGCGCGGCACCCGTGGTAGCGGCAGCCAGCAGGTCGGGTAGATCCACACACCGCCGGACGACCGTCACCCCGAGGTCACGGCGGTCGAATGCGGTCACGAGCCCGGACTCGACCACCGAGTTGGTGACCGCGGTGAGGATCGGAAGGCTCATTGCCCGTATCCCGGCACGGCGCTGGGACCAGCCCCGCCCACGTCGCCGCGGGCGCCGCGTTCAAGCTTGACGACGTCGACCCGCTCACTTTGAGATGCTGCCACCGCATTGATCGCAAGATCGACTGGAACTCTCAACGTCAAGGAGTGAGCACCACCAGTGAGAGTCTCCCGCGAGATGAACTCGACATCGTGCAGCACCAGAACCTCCGTGCCGCCGCTTCCCACCGCTGATTGGGCTGCCTGCGCGGACTGGCCGGCTTGGAGTGCCGCGCTTGGAGCCACCGTGTTGGAACGCTGGTAGGCGAAGAGATCCACATGATCACCTGGAGCGAGGGACGGTGCCCGACCGTCCTTCACAACCACCGACACCAGCCGTGTCGGGGTGACGTTGCTTCGCACGAAGTCAGCGCCGCTGACCAGTTCCCCGGCTGAGACCGGACGGGCAAGCATCGCCCCGACTATCTCCGAACCACGTTCACCGGGGTAATAACGCTTCGCGGCGTCCAGGCTCAGATACGCCGAGGTCGTGACCAGATCAGCGGCCACCACGACATGCCCGGCCGGGAGGTCCCCCTTCGCCACGACCCAGGCGCGAGTCCTGTCCGCTGTGGCGAACAGGCGTGCACCCAGCACAACGGACACCAACACCAGCAGGACGCCGATGAGCAGGCGGGAATCGCGCCAGCGCGGGCGGGTCAGCCGGCGCCCCGGCGGTGACGGCACCGCCGCCGGCCCCTCGGTACGTGTGGCTGCGGACGTGAGGTCGGTCACCCGGACCTCCAGATGGTTCGTGTCCGGCAGGGCCCGCGACGGCGGCGTCGTTGGCCAGCCAGGAGCTGCTGATTGGCGGACAGCGGGCGCCGCGACACAGACCGGGTGGTCGTGGATGTCCGAGACTCCCTGATCGCCGAGCGTACGTGGTCTGCGACGACAGCCTGGAACCGACCAGCACAATCAGGTGAATGGCAGCAGTTATCCACAAGTAGAGGCATTCACAGGCGATCCGGGCCGCAGAGTCTGATACACAGGGGTCACGACCCATCCATCGCCAGGGAGACAGGCCGATGAACGAGCGCTTCCTTCAGCTCAGCGATGTGGCGGAGATTCTCAACATCTCGTCGAGCCAGACCTACGCGCTGGTCCGCTCCGGCGAACTCCCGGCAATCAAGATCGGTGGGCGCGGGCAGTGGCGGGTGGAGCGCACCGAGCTGGAGGCTTACATCCAGCGGGCATACGAGCAGACCCGCGCGTTCGTGGTCGCCAATCCGCTCGGTCGCGGCGATGCGCCCGCCGACGACCGGTACGCCGACTAACCGACTAGCCGACCATCCGACCATCCGACCAGGCATGTTTTCGAGCGCTAGCTGTCCGGCTCGTACCGAGACACTCCCCGTCAGGGGGTTCGGCGCACGAAGCTGACCGACGACAGCGGGACTGTCCGCACCGCCTGGACCGACCGGGCTCGGCGGAACTCGTCGCCGGGATGTTCGGCGACCTCGACGAAGTCCGCTCCGACCCGGTCGATGGTGCCGGTCACAGCAGTACCGTCCAACACCACAACCGAGCAGACCGAACGATCGCGCACCACGCCACGCAGCGCGTACGGCAGGTCGAGCCGCACGGCCAACGGACCTTCATGGCCAGGTTGGGCCGATACCGCGGTCAGCCCACGCACCCAGAGCACGGAACGGAGTGGAAGCAGCACTTCCTGGGCCGCGGACTCCTGCAGGAGTAACCAGTCCATCCCGAGCACGGCAAGTCGGCCGCCCAGGACCTGACCGGCTTCCCCG